>CALDOI010000274.1 GCA_937912115.1 uncultured Bacteroidota bacterium
TAAATGATGGAAGACTGCCTTTGGCAGTTTACAGAATCCCGCTTATTGGTCTGTTAAATCTTTTTTTTATTGGTAATTAGTTATTGGTGTATTAGTCATTGGTTATTAGAAATCTGTAATTGGGATTTTTTATTATTTAGTAGTTATTGGGTTATGAGGATTGATATTATTACAATATTTCCGGAAATGTTTGTAGGGCCTTTTAATCATTCGATTATTCAGCGTGCCAAGGACAAGAAGCTTGTGGATATTTATATTCATCAACTGCGTGATTACACCAAAGATAAACACCGAAAAGTTGATGATTATGCGTTTTCAGGTGGTGCCGGAATGGTTATGATGATAAAACCAATTGTTGCCTGTATTGAAGCTTTAAAAAAAGAAACGGATTACGATGAAATAATCTATACAAGCCCTGATGGTGAGTTATTTGATCAGCCAATGGCAAATTCAATGTCACTTTTGAATAATGTAATTATCCTATGTGGACATTACAAAGGTATTGATGAGCGGATTAGAGAGCACTTTATAACCAAAGAAATATCAATTGGTAATTTTGTATTATCGGGGGGTGAATTGGCCGCTGCAGTTATAGTTGACGGACTTGTTAGATTGCTACCCGGTGTACTTGGAAATGAAGTTAGTGCACTAAGTGATTCTTTCCAAAATAATCTTGTTGCCCCACCTGTTTATACCAAGCCACGTAATTTTAGAGGATTGGAAGTACCTGAGATATTACTTTCGGGAAATGAAAAGTTGATTGAAGAATGGAAGTATGAGCAATCGGTAAAGCGGACTGAAGAGAGGCGACCTAGATTGATGGAATAGTTGCGGTAGGGATTGAAGTGGTAGCTTGTTGAAATACCGATGTAATTTTTGTTGGTTGGTGGTTGCTAACGTTAGGAAGCACACCAACAGCTTACAAAAATACAATTGGGATGAAACAACTACAAACGTAAAGCCCGGTATGCCTGACGGAGTTTTTATGGAGGCAGGAATGACCGCCCATAAAAAAAAGGAAGTATAAAATACTCCCTTTGATCATTATTTATAAATATGTAATGTGTCTCTATTTTAATAATTCTGCCATCTTTTTTCCAATGTCAGCAGGTGAGTCAACAACATGAATTCCACATTCTGTTAATATTTCCTTTTTTGCTTCGGCTGTATCGGCCTTTCCACCAATAATTGCTCCAGCATGACCCATTGTACGTCCCGGAGGTGCTGTTGCTCCTGCAATGAATCCAACAACTGGTTTTGTACCATGTTCTTTAATCCAATAAGCTGCATCGGCTTCCATATTACCACCAATTTCACCAATCATTACGATACCTTTAGTTTCAGGGTCGTTCATGAATAGCTTAACAGCATCTCTGGTAGTTGTACCAATAATAGGATCACCACCAATTCCAAGAGCAGTAGTTTGGCCCAAGCCAACCTTTGTAAGCTGATCAACAGCTTCATACGTAAGAGTTCCAGAGCGAGAAACAATGCCAACTACTCCTTTTTTATGAATAAAGCCAGGCATAATACCTACTTTAGCTTCACCAGGTGTAATAACTCCCGGGCAGTTTGGCCCAATTAAGCGTGAATCCTTATCAGCTAAGTACTCTTTAACTTTAACCATGTCGTTGGTAGGAATTCCTTCTGTAATACATACAATAACTTTAATACCGGCTTCAGCAGCTTCCATAATTGCATCTGCGGCAAATGCTGGTGGCACAAAAATCAAACTTACATTTGCTCCTGTTTTGTTAACAGCATCTTTAACTGTATTAAAAACCGGTCTATCAAGATGTGTTTGTCCTCCTTTTCCGGGAGTAACCCCCCCTACTACATTGGTGCCATATTCAATCATTTGGCCTGCATGATATGTGCCTTCTCCGCCTGTAAATCCCTGTACAATAACCTTGGAATGTTTGTTAACTAGTACGCTCATAGAAAATATTATTAGTATAAATTTTAAGAATGGCAAATGTAATACGATTTTAAACAACTTAAAAAAATAAAGTATTATTTTTGTTATTTAGCAATAAATATAAATTACGAAGTTATGTCCAATAAATCAATTGGTTACAACCAGGATACCATTGTTGCCTTAGCCACTCCATCGGGGTCGGGAGCTATTTCTGTTATTAGATTATCAGGACCTAATAGCTTAAGTATTTGCATGAAATTCTTCGTTCCTGCTAACAAAAAACTAACCCGCAACAATATCGAAAGTCATAAGTTATATTTTGGAAACTTTGTTTCCAACAATACTATAATCGACGAAGTATTAGTGAGTTATTTCAAGAACCCCACATCCTATACCAGCGAAGATGTAATTGAAATATCATGTCATGGCTCTGAATTTATTCAACAAAAAACTATTGAGATTCTTATTGATGCCGGTGCAAGAATAGCTGAGCCCGGAGAGTTTACTCTTCGTGCATTTTTAAATGGGCGCATGGACTTAAGCCAGGCAGAAGCAGTTGCAGATTTAATTGCGTCTCAGTCGGCAAGCGCACATAGAATGGCAATGAATCAGATGCGTGGGGGGATAAGCGAAAAGATTAATCTTCTCAGAAAAAAACTTATTGATTTTGCCTCCTTAATTGAGTTAGAACTCGACTTTAGTGAAGAGGATGTTGAGTTTGCAGATAGGGAACAGTTTTTTAAATTGATAGAAGAGTTAAAGCAAGAATTAGCAACACTTATAAACACATTTAGTGTTGGCAATGTGATGAAAAAAGGAATCCCAGTTGC
>CALDOI010000275.1 GCA_937912115.1 uncultured Bacteroidota bacterium
CCAGAAAGCGTAGTCAGGAGACTACGCTTAGTTTCTTCATGTCCTCAGCGTAGTCCTTAGTTTCTTCATGTCCTCAGCGTAGTCTCCGACTACGCTGAGTGGTGTTCAAATCTTATGATTTGTAATATCTTGAATTTATTTAATCATCCAATGACCTGAATAATAAGGACAGCTTACATACAACACCGCAATGAAAACATATTATACAACGAAAAGTGTGGACAGAGGGTATAATAACAGGAGTTATTTACACCGGGAAGTGTAGTCAGGAGAGCTATGTTTTTTATGACAGGAGTCATTTACACCAGAAAGCGTAGTCAGGAGACTACGCTTAGTTTCTTCATGTCCTCAGCGTAGTCTCCGACCACGCTGAGTGGTGTTCAAATCTTATGATTTGTAATATCTTGAATTTATTTAATCATCCAATGACCTGAATAATAAGGACAGCTTACATACAACACCGCAATGAAAACATATTATACAACTAAAAGTGTGGACAGAGGGTATAATAACAGGAGTTATTGACACAGGGAAGCGTAGTCAGGAGTGCTTGTTTTTTATGACAGGAGTCATTTACACCAACAAGCGTAGTCAGGAGAGCTATGTTTTTTATGACAGGAGTCATTTACACCAACAAGCGTAGTCAGGAGACTACACTTAGGGAGAGACTACGCTGAGGGAGGCCGCAAAGTGAATGCAAAACAAAAAAAACTTAGCGCCTTTGCGTATAAAATAAATCTATAAACCGATTTTGAGCTCCTTAAAAAATGATGAGGCATTTACCAGTACGATTGTACCCAGATCCTTATATAAATAATCGGCTCTTTCGATAAATTCCATTTCGTTGCCTTCCTGAACATCAGCAATGCCAAGAAATATAAGGTCGGCTTTAGCCGATTCCTTTTTGATTACCTGATTTATAGGCATTCGGTTTTCATTATTGATTATGCGGATTTCAGCATACATGCGCATATTTTCGAGTACTTTGCGGGTATCGCGTACAATTTGCTTTTTTCTTTCCTTTTCATTATTTATTATCATTAACCTGACTACAACATTTCGCCAATCGTATGATGTCCTTATAAACTTAATAAGTGACAGTACCAGGTTTCCATTATTAGACCCCCCCCTCCACCAAACATCAATTTGCTTGAAATTACCGAAACCAAATTTACTGACATAATCCAGCATTACAATGTTCATGTCGAGATCAGAGAAGTATTTTAGGAGATTTGCAAAACCAACCGGATCCTTGCTCTGCCTTGCCCATCCAAGCAATACGGTATTTGGCTCAACCCCTGAGAATCCATAAGTCGCAGCAATACTTTTCATTCCTTCATAAATATTACTACACTCCTGTCGTCTTGAAAAAACACCTTCATTATTACTTTCTTCATCCTCGGGTATTGACTGCTTATGCTTAGGAAACAGAACCTTGGATGATGAGTTTAATATAAGATCGAAATTTGATATCAATCCGTGCTGACCGACCAGATATTTTGCAAATTGAATTAAATGTGGACGGTTGCCTGTACCACCGCTAAACAAAAGTATATTGGCCCTCCAGTTACGTTCAATAAGCTGTTTTTGGTCAAGTTTTGTTAGCATTTTGCGGATAATTGATGCTCTAACACTTTGCCAAACATCTCCCAATTCAAGGTGAAGTTGCTTTTTCCGGATAAGATAATAAATCATAACCAAAATAGCCATAGCTCCCATCATTGAAATAACATCCAATTGGATCATTACAAAAAATGTAGCAACAAAACCAAGTATTCCAACCCATATTGGAATATGAAATGAAGGCCTGAAATCGGTACTGGCCCATTTTTCTAATGCAAACGAAAAGTTTATAAATCCATAAGCCGTTAAATAGAACATCGAAACAACACCTGCAATTATATTAAGATCACCTATTAGAACACCAAGCTCGGCTAATATGAATGTGAAAATTAGTGCATTTCGGGGTTCATTGTTTTTGCCATGGCCAACTCCCAATATTCGCGGTATTATCTTATCCTGTGCTACGGCCTGCAGTATTCTTGGTCCTCCAAGTATTCCGCCAAGGGCAGATGATAAAGTAGCTCCCCAAATACCGGCAATTACCAGAAATGGCACCCATGCAATTTTAACCAGAAAATTGTAATCGTTCACAAGTAATTGGTTATCAACAAAAAAATAAAATAGCAGTGCAAGGCTTAAATAAATTACAAATCCAACCAGTATAGCCATCAAAGTGCCTTTAGGTATATCCTTTTGCGGATTCTTTAAATCACCTGACAGTGCCACCCCTGCCGTAAATCCGGTTACAGCTGGAAAGAAAATAGCAAACACTTCAATAAATGAAAATTCGTGTAATGGGGCACTCGAAATTGTATCAGCAGCTGTACCACCATCCGGGCTGAATATAAATATACCAACCACAATTGAAACTAGGGATAAAAAAATCGCACCGAGAATAAAGAACTGAGTTTTTATTGCGGCATTTGTACTGAAAAAAGCAATTATAACCAGCAATAATAAAACTAAAGACCCGGTAATCCTTATATGATATAAGCTAACCTCAGTTATATCTAATAGCTCCTTAACTGCCGTCAATGATAAAAAGTTATCTGAAAATCCAACAATATAAAGGGAAATACTTAAGGCAGTTCCGATAAACAGGGTTATACCTATGGAACCTCCCATGGGAAGTCCAAGAGAACGTGAAAGAATGTAATAAATACCTCCTGCTTTTATTTTTTTGTCGGTGGCAATGGACGATATACTTAAACCCGTTGTTACTGAAATAACATGAGCAAGTAATATAATTGCTATTACACCAGCCAAACCGGAAACTCCTGTTACCCAGCCCAGACGCAGATACATAATTACGCCGAGTATCGTAAGTATTGAAGGTGTGAAGACACCAGCGAAGGATCCGAATTTTTTTGGTTTATTTTCCAATTGATTATTGCCTATTGATTATTTATTATTGATTATTGGATAATTGGTCATTGGATAATTGGTCATTGACTATTGATTATTGTTTATTGCCTATTGATGATTGTTTATTGATTATTGTTTATTGCCTATTGATGATTGTTTGGATATTCGATTTTACTTTTGTATATAATACCACGTTCTTTTAGTCCATTTAGCATGAAGTTAACTACCGACTCATCCTTGCCCATCATTTCACCGACGCTTATTCCTACTTGATTGTATTTGTTTTCGGCTAGCAGACGTAGGGCAGTTGAAGCAGTGTAACCGGTAGTTCGGGCCATGGAGTGAATACCTGATTCATTGCAATATTCATCATATAAATTAAAGCAATAACGAGTTTTTTTACCTGATGCAATTCCTTCCACAATAATTCGCATTACAGTAATATCTTCTTCTTTTTCACCCAGTTTCCATTGGTCGAATAATAATTTTGAGGTTAATTCCAGGGGCGAAACCAATTGTCCCTCAACTTCAATTTTTTCTGGTTTGAAAAAACCATTATCACTAAGAAGTTGTATTTTTTCGGCATATCCCGGGTAACGGAGAGTTTTTTCACTCATATTATCAGCTTGAATAGTGAACAATAACGACCGCAATCCATCACTATTAAAAGCTTCCAGCGAACCGATTTTGTCAAATTCAAGTAATTCAATTTCCGTTAAAGGTTCCACAGTTACTATCTTTCCGTTTCTTACAATTCGTGCCGGACGGGTATACTCTTCAATAACATCACTGGGTGAAAAAACTGCCTTATACTCCCATGGTTTGGTCCTTACTTTTGGTAAACCACCAACATAAATATCAACGGTTTCAACCTTATCAAGTTTTGAAGCAGCATAGCCGGTTAACAGATTACTCATGCCGGGAGCAACTCCTATATCACAAATTACCCTCACGTTATTTTCCCTTGCCAAATTGGATAATTCAAAAACATCTTCAGGATAGAAAGCTATGTCAACGATGTCTTTTTTAGCTTCAATACAATTTTTAAGGCAGGTAAAGCCCATGAATCCGGGAACCGCATTAATCACAAAATCAAATGGTTCGAGTATTTCTAAAAGTTCTTTCTTGTTTTGAAGATTGACCTGTTTAGTTTCAATTTTATCATTGGCTATTCCATCTAACCTGTTTTTATCAATATCAGCGATTGTGACGTTGAAATTCTCCTCTGTTGCAAGGTCGAGTGCGATTGGCAGGCCAACTAAACCCGCTCCCAATACAATTATTTTTTTTGGCATCCTTTTTTTGTTAG
>CALDOI010000276.1 GCA_937912115.1 uncultured Bacteroidota bacterium
TTATATTTTTCTGGTTGCATTAAGAAGCCTAAAGAACATCTTTGACAATGGCTTTTCCTGCCCTCGTTTTTTCAGGTTCAAATACCAACCCACGGATTTTAGAATCGGGATCTTGTGAGTTTCAACAAATTCTATTAATGTTCCATCAGGATCTTCAATATATGAAAAACGGCCTGCTGCTTCACCCATATCAAAGCTACTTGCACTATCAACGGTGAAAGGATAACCTGCTTTCTTACATTCCGTTTTCAAATCATCTATGCCAATAATATCGAAACAAAGATGAATGTATCCCAGATCTCCCCAAAGCCTGTTTTCGTATATTCTTCTGGGTTTACGGTCGCAAGCCATAATAAGCTCAATAGTACTTGTTCCCAGCAACGGACTAAATGCTCCAATTCTTGCTTCATGCTTTAGAAGTACTCTTCTGTATTTTCCCTCATTACCTGCTAAACCCTGAAGATCATCAAATACATCTTCAACATCATAAACAATGGTATCGTACCCCAATATGTGAGAATAAAAATTGAGGGAACTATCAATATCACTAACACCAATAATAACCCCTGAATTGCCACCTGTAACCTTATCCTGATTCAGCAACCAATCAAACTGTTCCTCAATTTCAAATATATTATTGTATGGATCTTTAATAAAGAAATGGGGTTTACCCTCAGGAGAGTTTTTTAATTCACTAATTATATTTACACCATTGTCTTTAAACTCATCAAAAGCCTTTTCAACATTTGGAGATTTAATTTTACATGCAAAAATCCCCAGATCTCCCAGTTGAATTTCAAAAGATGGCCCAACGGGTGTTCTTTGGGTGTATTGCCATATTTCAAAACCTCCACCTCCTTTCATATTATAGGCCAGAATAGCATGGCGGTTTTGAGGTTTTTCATTTGTATATTGTAACATTAGATTTGCCACTGCAGCTTCATCAAAAATTACAACATCATATCCCAGATGTTTATTATACCAATCTCTTGCCGCATAAGCATCAGTTACTCCAATCCCAAGCTGTTGTATTCCAGATATTTTTGTCATCTCTTTTGTTCTGATTTGGCTGCAAATCTATAATAAAGGAATGGCATAAATTTTCGTATCCAAACCATGTATATTTCCTTACCGCCTATTACTACTTCTTTTTTGTTTTTTAGTATTGCTGATATTATTTGCCTTGAGCATAATTCAGCACTAATACCATCCTGCTGCCCCTTATCCAACTTCCCATGTTTGCTACCATCTTTAAGTATTGCATTTTTTGAGATATTAGTATTAACCCTGCCAGGGACAACTATGGTAACCTTTAGTTTATTTTGCTTTTGCTCAGCCCTTAAAGATTCGAAAAAACCATGAAGTGCATGCTTTGATGCGGAGTAAGCCGACCGAAGAGGCCACCCAAATTTACCGGCAATTGAGCTAACCACAACAATGTGTCCCGATTGTTGTTTGGCCATGGTGGGGAGTACTGCTTTTGTTATGGCAATATTCCCAAAATAATTAATCTCCATCAATTGCCTATCAATACTTATTGGTGTATCAAATGCCCGTGATCTTTGGCTTACACCGCCATTAAGAATTAAATAATCAATACTCCCATAATGATCTATAACCTCATCGATAAGGATAGTATAGTTATCGTTTTTTTCTAAATCTAATTGAATAACAACGCAGTGTTTCGTTAACTGCAAACATTCAGTCTTAACTTTTTCCAACTCTTCATAATTACGAGATGAAAGCACTAGTTTCGCCTGACCCTTAGCAAAATTAATAGCAAGTGCCCTGCCAATACCCGAAGACGCACCAACGACCCAAACTGATTTATTCTGAAAATTCATTGTGATCCTTTAAACAACTGCTTGTTAAGTAATTGTAATAATGTGTATTAAATGGCAAAAATAGAAAATATATTTAACTGGATAACTTTCAAAGAAGTTTTCCCTAATAACTTAATTCTGAAATAATTTGTAATCTTTATAAACTAATAAATATATATACTTGCATGTGTACATTTATTATTTTTATGGACTCAAATTCAACTAAAATTAATTATTATGAAACGTATTTTATTTTCAATAGCATTTATGATTGGGTTGATTAACATTTCAAACTCTCAACAAGTTTACTCACCATATTTTAAGGTCGCTGATTTTGACACCGACATAGCCAGTGTTACCTCACAAGTTAAAGAGGCCATTGTTGCCGGTGGTTTTGAAGTTATTGGTGAATACCATCCTGCTGATAACCCTGATCTCTATGTAATTTGTTATACAAATGATGATTTGGGTAAATTAAGCATGGAATTTAAAGACCGTGGCGCATTGGCAAGTGTACTTAAGGCTGGACTAGTAAAGAAGGATGGAAAAATAACCCTGAGTATTGTAAATCCTGAATATACTTTCGTTGCCTATTGGGGTAGTCAAATGGAAAAACAACAAGAGCCTATTGTTACACAAATGTCTGAATCTGCATTATCTGCTTTTGCAAAACTTGGTAAGCTAACCCCATTTGGTGGCAGAATAGATAAAGATGATTTAATTAAATATCACTATAAAGTGATGATGCCATACTTTGATGACCCTGATGAACTAGGTGATTATACAACTTTTGAAGAAGGATTAAAGATAATTCAGGCAAACTTAAGTAAGGGTAAGGGCAATACCGTGAAAGTTTACGAGCAAATTTTTCCAGACAAAAAGATTGCTGTATTTGGAGTTGGCTTAGAGAATAAAGAAGATGGCGAAGCACATTTTTTACCAATAATTGGCGAAGATCATGTAGCTAATATGCCTTACGAGATTATATTACAAGGCACTGAGGCATCGATGCTTGCTGGTAAATATCGCATTGCACTTTACTGGCCTGAACTTACCATGGGCACATTCATGAAAATTATGAGCACTCCTGGCGATATTGAAGATACAATGGAAGGATTGTGCGAGGAATAGCCTGGGATGACTTAATGATCTGGCGTTTGTATAGAATCAGGCCAGTTTTTCATTTGTTTGATTAATTCATTTGTAACTTTCTTATCTTCTAAGATATACCAATCGAGTGATTTATCGGTGCTGGTTTCGTTAGGATAATGAAAAAAGACTATTGAATTTATTGCCCGGTAATCTTTTGGTATCAATGTAAAAGCATCCTTAAACCAAAGTGACCTTTCTCCTCCAACGCTTAATGAACCAAATTCAGATATCATCATTGGCTTGTTTAACTTAAGAAGTTTGTCATAGCTATTCGATAATAATTCTTCAAAACGCCACCATTTACTCCAGGAAAGACTGGTTCCAAAATTCAATATACCAAAGGAAATTACATCAACATAATTATCTCCGGGATAATAGCCTTCAAAGTCATATGAAAGATGGGGATTCCACACCCATATTATATTGTCAACCTTATTATTTTTAAATATATCATAAACATGTAACCAGGCATCAACATAGTCCTGTGTAAAATTATTTTGTGGCCCCCACGGATAGTGATAGGGGTCGTTCATTTCATGACCAAATCTAAGATAAACAGGATGACCGAATTTTTTAGCCCCCAATGCCCATCTAACAATATAACTATCATAATTTCCACTTGCAATTGAAGCTAACGAACCCTTATCGCGCTTCTCAATAGATGGTTCAATATTTGGATAATTTTGTATTGAAAATGCTCCCACCCATGGCTCCCAGGTAATCATAGGAATTGAGCCCAATTCATAAATAGTTTCAACTTCAATTTTCGGAAATTCGTGCTCTCGCTTTTCTCCCCAAGCCTTATATATGTGTATAATCGGAAAGGTTACGCGTAAGCTATCTTCCAGGTCAATTATATTTTCATATGAATCTACCTGACTATTATCAGAAGCTCCAAGTAACATAATTTTTGAGTTTATTAGTTTTGATTTATCATCCCTGATGGCTGAAAACCAGTTTAATTTCTCAGATCTTTTGTTTTCACGCTTTTTCAAAAAAATATTTTCTTCTACTCCGCCAATAAATGCTTCAGCACTGTTAAGAATAGTGCCAATTGGTCCTGCAGTATTTTTACTTATCGTTGAAATAACCATCACAATTAAAAAACCAAGAAATAAGGCTAGAATTACATATAAAATTCGCGGGATTTTTTTAAATACTTTTTCCATTGTTATCTTATCAATTTACAAATCTATTCATTCCTATTTATTACCAACTCTAATCCTTCGTGCAAATTATACCCAGGAACAAATCCAAGTTTTTCTTTAATTTTAGCTGCACTTCCTATCATCTCCCAAACTTCATTTTTTCGATAAGGAAGCGCACCTAATTTTATACTGGCTGAACTCCCTGTCTTTTGATTTATAAACGAGGCTATGGATTCTAGTGAGCTACCTATCCCACTACAAACATTGAAAGTTTCATTATAAGCATCTGCTTTTTCTGCGACAAGTATTAAAGCTGTTATTACATCTGCTATGTATATAAAATCTCTTGTTTGTTCTCCTTTGGTCATTAAAAAATCCTGACCACTTTTAAGAGAATTTACCATCTGAGAGATGAAAAAATCATCCGACATATTTTCTCCGAAAAAATTAAATAATCGTAGTATAGTATAATTTCGATTGTGATTTTGACAATAGGTCTTTATTAGATTTTCAGCCATCACTTTGGTTACCGAATATGGTGAAACCGGCATTGGCAAAAGCTCTTCATGAAAAGGGGAACTATTATTACCATAGATTTCACTTGTGGAAGTAAATATAAACTGCTCACATTCTGTCTTTTCTAATGATTTTAATAGATTGTACGTTCCGGTAACATTTACTTTCAACATGTTTTCGAAAATATTAAAATCCCTATTACGACTTATGCTGGCGGCTAAATGATAAACTATATCGGGTTGTATTTGTTGAACAACGGTATTTAATTCATCAAACCTGGTAATATCAATTGGGAAATTGTGATCGTCACTATCTGCGTCGATGGAAATAATATAAACATCAGCACCTTTATCGCTCAACGACTTCACCAAGAAAGAGCCTAAATAACCATTACCTCCGGTAACTATTATTTTTTTATTTTCTAACGAATTGTCCATGTAATATTAGCTTTTATTGCATCGTTTACATAATCTGCAATATGATTTTCTGTTTCAGTTTTCCCGTCAAGGTAATAGTCTCTATACCAGCCAATGGTTTTTTCAAGGGTCTTATCAATTCCCCAAACTGGTTTCCATTTCAACAACTTATTAGCTTTCGAACATTCCAACATTAATAAATGGGCTTCGTGTTGATCATCTGGATCTTTACTGAATTCTATTTTAATATCATTCCAGTGCTTTTTCGACAGTTCTGCAATTTCATCTACCGGTAAATTACTATTCATGTCGGGCCCAAAATTCCATCCTTCGGCGTATTTTACGTTTTGATTTAGAAGCTGCCAACCCAAGGTGAGATATCCACTCAAGGGTTCAAGTACGTGTTGCCACGGACGCGTAGCTTTAGGGTTTCTGATTTTCACTACTTCATCACGAGACGCAGCTCTGATAATGTCCGGGATTAACCTGTCCTCAGCCCAATCGCCACCGCCAATAACATTACCAGCTCTGCCACTTGCTACCAGCACATTGTGTGACGAATTATAATTTTCAATATTGAAATACGAATTTCTGTAGGAAGCAGTTAGTATTTCAGAACAAGCTTTTGAGGCACTATATGGATCAAAACCTCCCATGGGTTCGTTTTCTCTGTATCCCCAATTCCATTCCTTATTTTCATAACATTTATCGCTGGTTACATTTACAATGGCTACCACCGAAGGTGTTTTTCTACAAGCCTCAAATACATTCAAAGTCCCCATCACATTGGTCGAAAATGTTTCAACCGGATCTAAATATGATTTTTTAACCAGTGCCTGAGCAGCGAGATGAAATACGATATCTGGTTGTATTTCTTGCAAATAATTATCCAACGCTCCCAACTCGGTAATATCCCCTATTTTTTGATGAATAGGCATATTCAATAAGTCGATATGATTAGGTGAATCTTCATTTTTTAGAGCAAAGCCATACACATCGGCCTCCATTTTATGTAACCAAAGAGCCAACCATGATCCTTTGAAGCCGGTATGTCCGGTAATAAGTACTTTCTTATTTTTATATATACCGCCAAATAAATCTTTATAGTTTACCATGTTTTCCATAATGCTTTATTATTATTCCACGAATCATTAAGTTGCTTATTATCCCTTTGTGTATCCATTGGTTTCCAAAAACCATGGTGTTTATATGAAAACAGCTCACCATCTTTAGCCAGATTCTCCAAAGGTTCTCTTTCCCAAACGGTGCTTAATCCGTTTTTTATATAATCGAAAGCTTTTGGTTCACACACAAAAAAGCCAGCGTTAATCCAACCGCCATCGCCCACTGGTTTTTCCATAAACTTATCCACTGACCCGGTTTTTTCATTAAATGAAACTCCTCCAAAACGGCCTTCGGGTTGTACAGTGGTCATTGTAACGGCTTTTCCGTGTGATTTATGAAAATTGACTAACTCTGTGATATTTACATTTCCAACACCGTCTCCATAGGTAAGCATAAATGATTCATCACCAACCACGTCTTTCGCTTGCAATATTCTTCCTCCTGTCATGGTATCCAACCCGGTATCCAAAAGCGTTATTTTCCAAGGCTCTGAGTTGGTATTTAATATTTTAATTTGATTATCAGATAAATCAATTTCAATATCGCTTTGATGCATAAAATAGTTAACAAAATATTCTTTAATAACATATCCTTTATAACCCAATAATACCACGAAGTCGTTATACCCATATTGAGAATAAATTTTCATTATATGCCAAAGTATAGGGTTCGGTCCTATATTTATCATTGGTTTTGGTTTTATTTCAGTTTCTTCACTAAATCGGGTTCCAAAACCACCTGCTAACAAAAGTGTTTTCATTTGTATAAATTTTATATGTCGTTAACTATCTATTATTTCTATTGATTTATCCTTTTTTATTTTAATCCTACTCCAGGCATTTTCAGGTTTTAATCTAACCGCCGAATAAGCTATCCATAATCCGAAAATAGCTTGAATAAAAACTGTAAATGAGAATCCTAACATACCCCAGGTTTGTTGCCGGGTAAACAGTAGTTCGCTCTCAGGAACAAAGTATCTTCTATTTATATACACTCCGATAACGGTAAGAATAAACACAACAACATATGTTATCAAAGGTATAACAAAAGGATTCATAAAGTTTCTTGCTGCAGTTTTGGGTGTTGGAATATAGGGTATTCGTTTTTTCACCAAAGTCAGGGCAAAAGCATAAAGAAATGCAGGAATGGTAGCATATTTTAGTAGCATCCCGCGCCAATGAAACCCTCGTTCTGTATCAATGTCGGTTAAAAAACGTTGAGCATATGCGTATATAGCAATCGATGCAAATAATATCACCGAGCCCAGTTGGATAAATTCAATAATATCCATATTAGCCGGAAGTATCTTCAGGAAAAAAAATATAAATGGAATCAATATAAAAAATGATACTATTGTTCCAAAAAGATAATATGTACCTATTGACAAATAAGAAACTTTTTGCCAAAAGGTAAGATTTTTAAGAGCAAAGGGGATTTCATCAAATAATAATTCAAAAACACCACGAGCCCATTTTAACTGCTGCTTACTAAATGATGCAAAATCTTCGGGCACCAATCCTCTGCTAACAATTACCGGATTATAAACTGATTTCCACCCTTTTGCATGAATTCTTATGGAAGTCTGCAAATCTTCAGCTAATCCCTGAGCATGCCCGCCAATACTCTCAAATGTACTACGGCGAAACGTACAATTAGCCCCAATGGCAACGGCACCATTATAACCAAATAATCCCATTTGGGTAGGCCCGTAGAATGTATAAGTTTGTTCAGCTGCTCCCTTAGCCACAAATGATCGATACTGATTATAGTAGCCTTGATTAACCTGTACAAACCCTACTTTTTCGTCCTTAAAAAAGCCTAAGGTTTCATCTAAAAAATTAGGGAATACAATATGATCAGGATCCAAAATCAGGATAAATTCTTCCTTTGTTAATTCCAGTGCTTTATTAACTTTTCCTGCTTTTGCACCTGGCAAATTGGCTAAATTTAACCAAACCACACCATGTTTTTCGGCCAACTCTTTAAACGCCACATCCTCGGTACTGTCCAACAAATAAGTAGTGTGGGGATAATTTAAATTATTAAGAGCTTTAAATGTGTTCTCAAACATTGAAATAGGTTCGCCTGGTGCCGAAGTTGTAAACACAGCAACACTTAGCCCGGTTGTGGGTTGTGGTGTTTCGGGAGGACTACTAATTCTAAGATAATTTATCCAAATCAATACAATTCTTAATATTCCATACCAGAATAAAGAACTCAAAATTACAAACAAAACCATATTGCTGATATGCTCTGCCTGAAACCACCATTCAAGTAGCTTAAATACGCCAATTAACCCAACTATTGTAAATATTAACAGAACAAATAAATCGGTTTTAGTAGGAAGTTTAGATTTCTTAAACACCCATAGTTCATTTCTTAGCTTTGTATTCATAATTAAAATCTATAATTTAGACTAACTACGGTATTTAGACTATTATAATAATAAGTGTCGAAATACGAAGACTTAGCTGATATGGTGAATTTATTATTTAAATTATAATTGATTGACATTTCCAAATCAAATGGATTAAATTTAGATTTATAGCTTGCAAGTGTAATATTACTATTATTTAATTGTTCAGAAATTGAGCTTAGTTGGGGTATTTTTGCTTGAGCATAAAATCCATAGTTACCTTTGACTGTGATTTCTATTTTTTTAGCCACTTTAATGCCCATAACAATAATTGCCGAATTTATCAATAAGTCATCAGGAGTAAAATAAGGTGAATACTCTCCTTCAACAATACTATAACCATCAGTTGTATTGGCAACTATAGGTTTGGATGGAACATATAAAATTGTTTTAGAATCAGAATAACTAAAACCATAACCTAATTGGAGTTTAAATAAAGTTTTAAAAATGGGCTTACTAAGACCCCAGATACCAAATGTTTGAATATTGTTTTGATCGTCGAAAAATTGAAAATTATATCCAACGTGGAGAAATATCGGTTTAATGATACCGCTCTCAATTGTGGCATATGCGTTATTTTGAAGCAAATCGTAAGTAGTACTAACCCTGGTAGCTATGTAAGGATTTCGATTTAATCCCACCTCAAGGTTTATTTTTTTGAAAAAGCTCTTAGTTAAGGATACCGCCCCAATGAAATTGGTTTTGTTTATGTTTTGATTGTAATAAACACCACCTTCTAATTTGGAAGACAATCCAATACCTACAAACTGAAAAAGATTACTTACTGATACTGCGACTACTTGAGATGAAGAACTAAAATTAAAATTCTTAACCTTTAAAGTAGGATACAACAACCACGATCGATATTGACCAAATTCAATTTGTTCTGAAACAGCCTGTAATGGTTGATTATCCGTAAAATAACTAACATACATTCTTAGGTTAGGAGATCTTGTCTCATCTATTGACTTGGCTAATTCATTGGTAAGGTTTGACTCAGGGTAAATACTATTAAATTCTTTCAAACTTTCATTTGCTTTGCCAAACATCCCTTTCCAATAATTTGTCTTCGCTTCAAGTAACAATACCTCTGATTGATCAATGGCACTTTTCTTTAACACGTTTATTAAGGGTTGAATCTCTCTTAGATTTCCACTCTCATAAAGTGCTCGTGCATATTCCAACTTTAAATCCATATTATCGGGTACAATTGAAATAGCTTTTTTGTAGAGATGCTTAGCTAATTTTTCATGCTTGTTTTTATGTGCGGTGTAAGCATACAACCAAACATACTCCAGGTCTGAGGAATTATCAATATAATTAGTTTCCAATAAATTTTCAGCAAGTTTAAACTCATTCTCGCTTAATAATTTGTTAACAGTACTAATGATCTGACTCCTGTTTTGACCAAAAGTCACAATTGAAAAGAATAATATATAAGTCACGATTAAAATCGAATTCTTCATTTAAATATTTTTTCTACAAATTAAGTCATAATTTAAACTTAAAAGCCCATTTAATGTATAAATTCTATTTAGACAAACCAACTATACCAAATATTCCAATATCTAGATATTTATATGTTTAAGAGCTATTGCCACTTCCCATATCTAATGCAACATCAAAATCCTTAATTCAAAAAAGTGTTTTGCTTATAATCAATCATCCTACACATAATACGAATATTCAGCTACTATTGTAGTAAGCCTGAATAATTATA
>CALDOI010000277.1 GCA_937912115.1 uncultured Bacteroidota bacterium
ATGAGTGGTAAGGTTTATGCATTATCTTCAGAAAACAAAGATCGTGCAACTTGTGAGTATTGCCATACAAATAAACCTCATAAAGATGATATATTAAATGACCACAACACAAGAGTTGCTTGTCAAACTTGCCATATACCATTATATGCAAAAGCAAACGCAACAAAAATGATTTGGGATTGGTCAACATCCGGTCGTTTGGATGAACATGGAAAAGCATTGCATGAAAACGATGCAGATGGAAATCACAATTACTTGTCGATAAAAGGAAATTTCGTTTACGATGACCATGTAATACCAGAGTATTTTTGGTTTAACGGAACTGCCAATCACTGGTTAATTGAGGATATAATTGACACCACAATTCTACAAATGAATACCTTATATGGATCATACCGCGACAAAGGATTAAACCAGGAGTCGAGGGAGCCATCGAAAATATGGCCCGTAAAAGTTCATCGTGGAAAACAAATTTACGACACCATTAATATGACACTTATTCAACCTAAGCTATGGGCGAAAAATAAAGGAGAAGGAGGATATTGGGTTGATTTCGACTGGGATGAGGCATCAAGAGTTGGAATGGAATATGTTGGAATGCCATATAGTGGTGCTTATGGTTTTATTGAAACAGAGATGTATTGGCCACTTAACCATCAAGTATCACCTGCAAGTGAATCACTCCAATGTGTTGATTGTCATACCAGACCCAATAGTAGGATTGCAAGCCTTACTGATTTCTATCTCCCGGGACGAGATTTCAATCCATTTGTTGAAACCGCCGGAATTTCATTTATCCTGGCAAGTTTAATAGGAATTGGCTTTCACCTTTTCTGTCGTATTGTTTTTAGAAAAAAATGTAAAATATCGGAGGAATAGTAATATGAAAAAAGTATATCTATATAAACGATTTGAAAGATTCTGGCACTGGGGTCAAACAATACTAATATTGTTACTAATCTTCACTGGATTTGAAATTCATGGAACCACTAATTTTATTGGTTATGCCACTGCAGTTAATATACATAACATATCAGCATGGATATTTATGGTATTAATAGTATTTGCGATTTTCTGGCATATAACTACTGATGAATGGAAACAATATCTGCCTACGGCAAAAAATATGAAAGCCCAACTCGATTATTATATAATCGGAATATTTACAAATGCACCTCACCCTTCTAAGAAAAGAACTTTAAGCAAACTTAATCCACTACAAAGAATAACATATTTTGCCTTAAAAATACTACTTATACCAACCATGGTTATCTCTGGTCTGTTGTATATGTATTTCAATTATCCGTTACCCGGTGTTGAAATGGATAGTCTTGAGATTGTTGCCCTGGTACATACATTTGTTGCTTATTTATTACTTACCTTTTTAATTATCCATCTATACTTAATTACTACAGGGCATTCCACCACTTCTAACCTCAGTGCTATGATAACCGGCTGGGAAATAGTGGATGATGAGGAAGTCAAAGATATTGTGGCAGAAGCTGTTGAAGAAGCAGGAATGAAAATTAAACCTATTGATGGCGAAGAAGATGAAATTGGCCATAAGGAAATCAAAGACTTAGTGATAGAGGCATTAAAAGAAACCGAAGAAAAGGTTGATAAAAAAGAACTTAGGGGACAAAAAGGAGATCACTATATACATGAGATAACTAATCCAAAATCTATTATAAAAAAGAATAAGAAATAGTGGTGCTAATAATAGCGTTCCATAATTGTTAATTATTTAATATTTAATACAATGAAAAATATAGCTTTAAAATTTATTTGGGCACTTAGTTTGTTTACGTTTTTAGCCTCATGCAACCAGCCAATCAATTTCAATAATGTAGATGAAATGGTTGATAAAGCACAAATTACCACCCTGGGAATAAGTGCAGATGAATTAGATCAAAAAATCGACAATGGAGATATGATACTTCTTATTGATGTTCGCGAGCCAAACGAGTATAATGCTGGTTACATTCCGGGGGCAATTAATATTGCACGTGGTATTCTTGAATTTAACATCAGCAATGACAAGTTCTGGGAAGAAGCTATGTTATATATGCCTGAGAAAGATGAGGAAATTATAATATATTGCAGAAAAGGTAAAAGAAGCATACTAGCTGCTCAAACACTACAACAACTGGGTTTTACAAATGTAAAATACATTATTGATGGTTGGAAGAAGTGGGAAATGACATTTCCTGATAAATTTGAAAAAAACCTTGATCAGCTTGGACATGATGATGGAGGAGAGACAGGTGGATGCTAATACTTTTAAATATACTCGCTTTTCCCAGCTATCCGTTGCTCAACTGACATGCGAATTAGGATAACATGATAATGGTGTACTATTATAATCACAATTACGACCGTAAAAAAGAGGCTCAGGCCTCTTTTTTTTATCCAAATTTTGATATCTTATCAAGTTGGTCAGGATTGAGTATCTCAATATATTTGCCTTTTGT
>CALDOI010000278.1 GCA_937912115.1 uncultured Bacteroidota bacterium
TCCTTGATCGTATACGATTTCATTTTCTATTTTTGATTAAAAACACTTCTTACTAATTCGGTAAAACTATAAAAAACATTTAGACTGCAAATGCCTTTTCTGCAATTCGGCTTTTTGCTAATTTAATCATGTTAAAACAACCACCAATCAAAACTTTTTGTCTATTAGATTTGGTTAACTTTATTTATTGTTTATTTCGATTAATTTTATATAAAAGCAGTAAATTGCGGTCACTATTTTGAATATGTTAAATGCTAGATTTTGATTTTAAGATACACTAAATATATAGTGCTTTTTTTTCTACTTGCGACATCCGGTTTTGCTTTCGCTCAAGTAAATATTCAGGTAGAAGAACTTACCCCTGATGAAAACAATCCGCTGGGATATAATGCAGACACATTAAAACGTTGGGTGCAGGAAATACTACGTGGGCGAGGCGGAATGATTGATACCACAACAATTAAGTTTACTGGGGATTACCGTGCACTTGGCCGATTTATGAATGGCTCTGATATTGGGTTTGATAAAGGACTGATAATCTCAAACGGTAAAGTAAAAAGTGCTGAACCTCCTAACAGCACAGGTTCAAAATCGGATGCTTTCAATGAATTCAATCCGCTTAGTCCATCGGGTGATCCTGATTTGTTAGTCATGTACAATTTAATATTCAACTCCCTTCCACCCCCATTTCCAAAACAGGATACTGCGCTACATTATACCGGAGATGCGGCTGCTTTGGAATTTGTTTATCGCCCTTTCGGAGATCAATTTACATTGGAATATATATTTGCATCCGAAGAATATCCATCATCACGTTTTCAAACTGGCCCGGCAGATCAGGACATGACAAATTTCCCAAATACTCCACAAATATTCGATTTATTTGGAATATCAATAAGTAATAATCCAGTTTTTCATAATCTTGCGTTTACACCCCCCACTCTGCAAAATAATCAGCCACCTGAACAACAACGATGGGTTACTGTACAACATATAAATGCAGGAAACAATCCATCATATTTTCATTCTAACCCCGAATTTGGCCAACCATTAGGCACTCAGTATGATGGATTAACAAGGTCTGTGGGAGATTTGGGGCCGCTGATCATCAAAAAAAATAATGTTACTCCCTGTGGTAGATACTATGTTAAAATTGTAATTGAAGATTTTTTTTGGATCAGCCCCGATCCTGCTCAAAAACCGGATGGATTTGAAATAAATTCGGCACTTTTCCTCAACAAAAATAGTTTAAGAAGTAGTGTTCAGATGACTAATACTCAGTATTCCGACTGGTCGGTTGAATACGAATTTACAAATCCTTCACCTTCATTGCATGGTGAACTTGTTGAAAACTGTAATGATATTATTGCAACATTTATTCTCGAAGACTCGATTAATCAGGATTATTCAATACCATTTAAAATATTTCCAGTTGCATATAGAGACAGTGTTCAGGTGGGATATGTGGACGGACCAATAATTACAAATGATTCAATAACAATTGAACGGGGAGCGACTGAAAAGAAAATTGTTATTTCAGCTATAAATATTAATGCTGACCATCCTAATATTCAATTTCAATATCCGGAAAACCCTTGTGATTTTCCACCACCGCCACCACTTTATGGAGGCTATCATGGTAAGATTTATTTTAATATGAGAAATAATGAGCCAATCTCATTTACTCAAAACCCTAAAATTTATGATGCTTATTGTAAAGAAACACTGGAACTAACAATTACAGATATAACAGAAAATGGTGTTACACCATTGTTTTACAGATGGGAAAATGATGTTATACCGCACGATACAATAACCTACAAGGTTCAGTCGAGTCCCGATTATGTTCAGGTTACGGTTAGTGATTATTGTTCGAATGAGTCGACAATGCAAGTCCAAATTAATAATAAGGCTATTGAGCTTGAGCAAATTCTGGATGCATTTTTATGTGGTCCGGGTCAGTCGGTAGTTGTTCCCGTTTCAACCCTTATACCTAATTACAGCGACTATACCATTGATCATGTACAATGGTATAAAGTAACACCATATCAATATCTTGGAGATGCCGATGGAAATGAAATGCTGGTGCTTTACGATAATGTGGTTGGCGATGGTGTCTGGACGTGTGGTTTCGAGATTACTGATTGTTGCGGTGGTACTCAAACAGGAACTTTTTTGGTTAATCAATCGGAGCTTTCGCTCGGAGATGATGTAAATATCTGCAATGGGGATGAAAAAGAAATTATTGCGAATGCTCAGGCGGAGGATTTTAAATGGTATGCCGTTAATAATCCTTCAGTGATTCTTTCCAATACAAACTGGGTAATAGTCAGTCCATCTGTTACTACTGAATATGCTTTGTGGATATTGGATTTATGCGGAGTTGAACAAACAGCTTATATCACAGTAATTGTTGATTTATTTGAACCACAAATTATTGTTGATCCTGCATCCAAAGAAATTTGCCCGGGAGATTTAATCACACTTACTGCCAATGATGCAGTCGAATGGAACTGGACACCCGGCAACGAAACAACCCAAATGATTTCACTTAATCCAACCATACCAGATGTTTATGAATATACCTTAACAGCTTCTTCAGTATATTGTTTTGATAAAGTGGCAAGTACTACATTTGAAGTATTTCCTACTCCCATTGCTGAGTTTAGTATCGACCCAAGTACAGATGCATGTACGGGCGAAACAATTTACTTCGACTATCTGGAAATTGTAACAAACGAAGGATTAGTTTGGGATTTCGATGATGGTTCTCCAACTAGTTACGACGAAAATCCCACACATGTTTTTACAAATCCTGGAACTTATTATATTCACCTACATGTTCAAAAACATATTTGTGATAATGACACAGTGATGGAGTTAATCATTAACCCATTACCAACTCCTGACTTTGATGCCGACATACAAGATGGATGCTTACCTGTGGATGTTAATTTTGATGATCTTTCTGAAGATATTCAAGCGGGAGCAACATATGAGTGGAATTTTGGTGACGGACAAACAAGTGATATTGTGGGAAATACCTCGCACGAATATACTCAGGCAGGTGTATTTAATGTTAGTTTAATCATACATAATACGCAACGTTGTGCCGAAACAATTGTAAAGAACAAATATATTCAGGTAAATCCAAACCCTGAAGCTAACTTTGAACCTGATCCACCAATAACAACCATGGATACTCCAACCATTGATTTTATTGATTTAACAATTAGCGATTCAACAATTATATCGTACGAATGGGATTTTGGTGACGGCACATCCGGTAATGTTTCTGACCCATCACATGTTTATACCAATCCGGGAAATTATACAGTTACATTATATGTTGTAACTACTAATGGTTGTTATGATTCAATAATTGGATATGTTGCCTTAACCGAAGAAGCTGTATTATTTATCCCCAATGCCTTCACCCCAAACAACGATGGAGTCAATGATAAGTTTGAAATCAAAGGAACATCCATTGCCGACTATAACTTGTATATTTACGATAGATGGGGGGGAGTTGTGTGGAGTACTCATAACTTTGAAATTCATTGGGATGGAACCGATAAAAGTGGAAATCCGGTAAACTCAGGAACCTATATTTACCAAATAGTTGGCACTGATTATTTGAAGCAGGGTATTAATTATCAGGGTACGGTAACTGTAATCAGATAAAATAATTCTTCATTAATTCCCAAACCCATTGATATGGTAATTCTGTTTTTTGGGTTATTATAGTTCATTTGTGAATTTATAGGCAAAACTGTTTCCTCTTCCTCCATCACTCCAAAACATGTAATAAATAAACAAAAGCTCCCAATGGGTGCGCATCCCAAGCCCACTTTCTTAGATAGTGAATTCTTTATTTATTTCCATTCAACAATTGTACCTCTTTTACTATCTAAGAGATTTGATGGCACTGATTTTTTTATGCTTTCTGCAAGGAGTTCAATTAATTTAGTTTTTGCAAATTGGCGAGTTGTAACTATGCTAACTTCTCGAAGAGGAACATAATTTGAAAAATGTTTGAGTTGTTGTTGTTTTTCATCCTTAAATTCCATTCCTGCCAGCTCGGGAATTAAGGTATAACCACCTTCTTTATCAATGATCTTCATCAGTGTATCCAACGAACCTCCCTCAAATTCGAAAGGTAAACTATCCGAATCCAAACTATGTTGATCACAAAGATTTAC
>CALDOI010000279.1 GCA_937912115.1 uncultured Bacteroidota bacterium
AATATTCTATATTCGGCACGTGAAGTAAACATCCTATACGGTTCGTCTACACCTTTTGTAATTAGATCATCAATTAATACTCCAATATAGGCTTCGTGTCTTTTAAGAATAAATGGCTTTTTGTTATTTTGCTTTAGATTGGCGTTTATCCCTGCTATTAATCCTTGAGCTGCCGCTTCTTCATAACCTGTAGTTCCGTTTATCTGACCTGCAAAATAAAGGTTTTCAATTAATTTAGTTTCGAGAGAATAATGTAATTGTGTAGGTGGGAAATAGTCATATTCTATTGCGTAGCCTGGTACAAAAATTTTAGCGTTTTCAAAACCTACTATTTTTCTCAATGCTTTTAATTGAATATGATCGGGAAGCGACGACGAAAATCCATTTATATAGTATTCTATGGTATTCCAGCCTTCAGGTTCTACAAATAGTTGATGTCTGGTTTTGTCTGAAAACCGCTCTATTTTATCTTCTATCGATGGACAATACCTGGGCCCTGTTCCTTCTATTCTGCCTGCAAACATTGGAGAATCTGAAAACCCAAGTTTTAACTCATCATGCACTAATGGAGATGTGTAAGTAATCCAGCAACTACGTTGTTTGGTAAGCCTGGTTTTTCTAAGGAACGAAAAGCCTTCTGGCTCTTCATCACCCTTTTGTTCTTCCATTTTTGAAAAATCGATAGTACGACCATCAACCCTAACTGGAGTTCCTGTTTTTAAACGAGCACTTCTAAAACCTAGATTAACTAATTGTTCAGTTATTCCAAATGACATGGGATCTCCAATTCTTCCTCCACCAAAAGTTTTTTTACCAATATGGATTTTACCGTTTAAAAATGTTCCATTAGTTAGTATTACAGAATTGCCATATATCTTCTGACCCATTTGAGTTTCAACACCAATTACCCTGTTCTCGTCAACTAATATATTTGTAACCGTATCCTGCCAAAAATCAATATTAGGAGTTTCTTCAAGCATGTTTCGCCATTCAATTGCGAATTGTACTCTATCGTTTTGGGTACGGGGGCTCCACATTGCAGGACCTTTCGATTTATTAAGCATCCTAAACTGTATCATGGTTTTGTCTGAGATCAAACCTGAATAACCACCAAGTGCATCAATTTCTCTCACAATTTGTCCTTTAGCCACGCCACCCATTGCTGGGTTACACGACATTTGAGCTATTCGCTGTAAATTCATTGTAACGAGCATAACTTTAGAGCCAAGGTTTGCAGCAGCAGCCGCGGCCTCTGCACCAGCATGACCTGCACCAACAACTATGACATCATATTGCTCAAACATATCGATTTGTTTCACGTGGAACAATTAGGAAAATTAAGTTTGCAAATGTAAATAATAATCTTCTTTACTTCTCATTTGTGCTTTTTCAGAAATTTGTTTATCCACATAGCCAATTAAGTGCAATATGCCATGAACCATAACGCGGCTAATTTCCTCCTTAAATGTTGACTTATGCTTTATGCAATTTTCGTTAACTCTTTCTAAACTTATATAAATCTCTCCTGAAATAATGTCTCTGTTTTCCGTATTTGGAAAAGTAATTATATCAGTAAAGGTATCATGATTGAGGAATTTTTCATTAATTAAAAGAAGTTGATTATCATCGCAAAAAATGTATTGTATATCTCCTGCTTTTTTACCCTCTGAAATAATTACGGATTTTAACCACCTTTTGCTTGAGGCCTCATCAATTTTATTACAAGTATTAAAAGCCTGATAAGTAAACCTAATCATTTTCTTTTTGCACCTTTTCGGATATGGTTTGCTTACTAAAGTAATTTGCCAGTAAATCTGCACGTTTTTTGTAAATATCGTTATGCAGAGCACTGATGTCGAACTCAAATAATAAAGTATCGTTTTTGGAAAGACTGATATTGTCGACTAATGAATGAATTAGAAATAATTTTCTATCATCATCTTTATGCATGATTTCTTCAAAATCGACTTTTTTCGAAAACCCAGCAATTAATTGAATATCAATAGGTTGAAAGGATATTTTAATGGTTTTGTAGTCAGAATTATAAGTTACATTTATTTTGTTATTTTGATTGTTTTCGATTAAATAGTTGAATAACTCACTTACTGACATTAGTATATTTCCATAGTAAGTTTCATTAATGAAAACTTGATCGCACACCGTGTCAACAAAAAACTCAATATCCCTAATGGATTCAGGTTTAAGATCAATAGTAACAGACTGATTGTTATTTACCATCTTTTTTATCTTTTTCAAGTTTGTACAGATACTCCTTTAACAACTTTTTATAATAAGGACTTACCTCAAGAGGGGTTGTAATAAGTATTTCCTCCTGATTTGCTTTTGTTGGCTTATACTCAATTTTATTATTTAGGTTACCTGAATTTCTGTTTTTACCTTCTTTCGACTCACGTTTCTTTTCTTTTTCTCTTTCCTGTAAGGCTTTTTGAGATTTGAGTAACCGGGTTTCAATATTATTCTGACGCTCAATAGTTTCCTGCGTTACCCTTCTATTTACAATATCGTCCTCAGTTTTTTTCATTTCCTCAGCGAGTTTATTTAAAGCACTTCCATTGCCACCTTCTCCCTCAAGCTGTTCAATGAACTCCTGTAACATTCTTCGTATTTCACCCTGTGCTGCAGCCATTCTGGCCAGCTCTTCACTTTTACTATTTAAACCGGTTTCGCCATCTAACCCACTTTTTTTGGCTTTTCCTTTCAGCCCTTGACCCATTCCCTTTTGCTGATTAATTATATCCGACATTGAGGGCGTTTTACCCTTCCCGGGATTTTTGCACTTACTGCCGCCATTTTTACTTCCAGACATTTGCATGGATTGCTTCATTTGCTCAAGCGACTCACTTAACATAAGAGACAAATTATTCATCGATGTCATGGCGTATTGTTGTTCACTTGATGCATTACCCTTGTTTTGCTCTTGAAGGTACGAGAGGGCCTTATTTATATGTGTTACTATTTTCCCTGATTCTTTAACAACAAATGGGGCTATTGCTGCCTGCCTTTTGCTCATGGCCGATAATGAATCATTAATAATCTTAAAATCATCTTTGAGGTCAACTTGCTGTTCTCTGATATCAGCATTTTTAGGATCATTTTTCGAAGTTTCATGAAGTTCTTTAATCAGATTTTCCTGTGCGAAGCTTAAATCAAGAAGATTGTCAAGCATATTTTTAATTTGCTCAACATCTTCTCCCATCCTCTCTTCCATTTCAGCTTCCATCATCATGGATAATCCATTGGCCATATCTTCCATTTTATCTCCTGCACTTTTTTGATTTTCAGAAGCTTTATTTTCCTTTCCTTTCTGAATATTTTCATGGGCTTCGCCCATTTGTTCTTTTATTTCATTGGATTGAGCGGTGTCAACTTCCATATTATAAGGATCTTCAAGCTCTTTATTTAACTTATCAGCACTGTCGAGCTTTTCCATAAGTTCATCAAACTTTTGTTGAACTTCTGCTTGTTTCTCTTGTGATTTCTCTTTGCTATTTTCTTTGTTTGCGGTTTGTTCCCCAAGCTTTTTTTCTTCTTCTGCTAATTTGGTTAGCTCTTCTATTGTTTCTTCAATAAGCTGTTCGTATTCAAATTGTTTAAATAATTCCAGATTTTGTTCAAGATCACTTTTAAGCTCTTCGTTTTGTTGTTTCATTTTTTCAAGAAAATCGCCAATTTTATCTTTTTCCAAATCCTCTTTCAATTTCTCAAGTTCTTTTTCTAAATCTTTATCGAAAAGCTTATTGAATAATTCTTCCAATTGTTTTAGTTTTTCAGCAAGATCGGGATTAAGTTTTTTCTTTAATAGTTCTTCCAGTGCTTTAATATCTTCGTTTAACTTCTTTATCTCATCCAGCTGATTCTTTATGTTTTCTTCTTTTTTTAGAAGATCGGAGAGTTGTTGCTTGTCGGCCCAGCTAAGATCTTTTTTCTCAAATAGGTTAAGTCGGGTTTCATCAAGTTGCTTATCGAGGCTTTTGATTTCTTTAAGTGATTCGTTAAGCTTTGATTTCATTTGATTTGAGCTGTTTTCAATCTTTTTTTCAAGTTCATCAGCATCAGGCAATTTGAAATAATACATCTCCGACTTAGACCTTTTATAACCATTTACAGCATCATTATCACGAATCTCAAAATAATAGCTAATTGCATCTCCCGGAAGTAGATTATATTCGGATGCCAGAACCATATAGTCAAAATGTTGTTGCGATAGCCCATTGTCAATCATTAGCTTGTCTTTACTCCAATCTGCCTCAGGAACACTATCTTTACGATGGAAAAAATAAAGGGAAAAAAAGCCATGATCATCACTGATAGTGCCTACAAAATTAATTAAATCAAATTTATTATCGTCCTTATATTCATTAACTGAAATAACAGGATATTCATCTCTAACAACTTGTACATTAAAGCTCATCGAATCCTTACTCTGCATAAATTCATTGTCAGCAACAAGTATATAGTTAAAATCGTTTTTTGCTATAATATCATATCTAAAAACATTGCTTCCTTCATGAGTTAATTTTGTTACACTATCAATCGTGATAAAATGAACATTCTTTGTGTCACGAGTAAAAATTTCCCAGCTAATCTTAGTTCCCTCAGGCACTATTATATCCCCGGTGTTTTCAATTATATCTTTTTGCCTTTGCAGATACTTGGGATACACCAGGTAAACATCAAAATTGAAAATTACTGGTTGAGGATATACTACTATGTGGTATTTTGAACTTGTAAAATTATCAGTCACAAAAGAAAAGTAAATATCAGACAGTAAATCCTTGAAAACATATTCAAAAATCCCAGGTACTATTTCTGCCATACGATAATTATATCCGCTTTCTTCAATCCAAATCTTAGATGGAATTTCATCACCAATTACCTTAATTTTTATGGAATAATTTTCGTGTTGAGCACAGCTTAGGTCTTTATTTAATAACTCAAAAGTATAGGGCAGGGGTTTAACAAAACTAGTTGTGTGATTTATAAGGCGGTCAGCAGGATTGAAGATAAAACCAGGAGATACTATTAGTATTAGTATAATAATAACAATAGGAGGAAGGAGAAATTTTAAATATTGAATATTAGTACTATACTTCACTGCTTTTTTGAAAGGTATTGGGCTCAATGATTCCGATTTTTGCTCAATACTTGCAATTAACAGCTCCATATTCGAACCATTGTTCTTACGGTGCAATTGCAATGTATTTAATAGTTTATCATCAACTTCAGGGAAATGCCTGCCAATTATACGTGCTGCTTCTTCATGTGATAAAACCTTACCAAGCTTAATAAGTTTTAGTACAGGTATAATGATATAATAAATAAGGATGGCCAGAACAAAAATAAGAAATATGTAAAAAATTATTGTTCGTGTAATTGTATCCGACCAGGAATAATACTCAAATATATTGACTATCAGAAATATAATAGCAATTAGGGTAATACTAAAAATACTACCTTTAACTATCAAATTCTTATAATACTTTCGGATGAAGTGATTAAGCTTTGATATTAATATGTCGAATGCAGAACTCATGTCAACGATTGTGATTCATTTTTTGTCTTTTAATAAAGTATATTTGTAATCGGCAAAGATATAAATTCAAGGGTTCGAAGATGGAGAAGTTAAAATTCTGATTTTTATCTGTTGAATCCAACTATAAATTACCCGTATTTAAAGCTACGAATTATGAAACAAATTACAACTCTTTTTATTCTTTTTATCATCGCAACAAGTGTTTCAGCTCAATGGAATGAAGCGTACAATATTGAAGGTAAGTGTTCACATGCTAGTACAATTAATAAAAACACGGCATTCAATCCGGATTATAATTGGCAAAGTAAATATTTATTTGATTATGATGTTACTTCATACATACTTGATATCGTGGTTAGCGACACAACAACTTATATTGGCGGAAATGCAATAATTAACTGTACTGCACTTGTTCCTATTGATACATTTGCCTTCGAGCTTATCACAGAACAGAATATAGACAGCATAATATTTAATGGACAATTGTACACAGAATATTTTCGTGATGGAGATAATGTTCTGGTTCCTGTTGTTGAGGTTGGTATAGGCACTAATATTTCGACACAAATATATTATCACGGCAAACCACCCTCAAGCGGTTTCTTTTCGGGCGTAACAAACGACTCATCAACAGCATTGCACAAAAATGTAACATGGACCTTGTCGGAACCATTTTCTGCAAAATATTGGTTTCCTGTTAAGCAGGACCTTCAGGATAAGGCTGATTCTGCCTGGTTGTTTTTCACAACAGCATCAACAAATATGGTTGGCTCACAAGGATTACTGACCAATGTGGTAGATGTTGGAAACAATATGTTAAGATATGAATGGAAGACTAGATATCCCATAGATTATTATCTGCTATCATTTGCTGTTGCTGATTATGCCGACTACAGTATTTATGCACATCCAAATCAGATGGAACCTGACTCTTTGTTGATCCAAAATTTTCTTTATAATGATATTGCTCACATTGAATCCAAAAAGGAATCAATAGGTAAAACTGCTGAGATAATGGAACTATACAGTGAACTTTTTGGTTTATATCCATTTCATCAGGAGAAGTACGGCCATTGTGAAACTCAGCTTGGGGGAGGTATGGAACATCAAACCATGTCGACCATGGGCAATTTTAGTTTTCATCTTATTGCTCACGAGCTTGGTCATATGTGGTTTGGAGATAATGTAACATGTGCCACATGGAGTGATATATGGATTAATGAAGGATTTGCAACCTATTCTGACTACCTCGCAAATGAGTTTTTAAAGGGCAGTGAAGCTGCAAAAGATTTTATTGTTGGAGCTCAGGAACATGCCATGTCAGTGGATGGAGGAGGTGTTTATCTTCCCGAGGAATATGTTTATCCTGGTAATGAGTGGCGAATTTTTTCAGGAAGGCTTTCTTATGATAAAGGTGCTGCCATTATTCATATGTTAAGGCATGAAATTCAAGATGATGAGATGTTTTTTAATGTACTTAAAACTTTTCAGATTAATTATGGCGGTGGTACTGCAACGGGTGAAGATTTTAAACATATTGCCGAAGAAGTTACCGGGCTTGATTTTGAACAGTTTTTTAATCAATGGTATTATGGACATGGTTTTCCTAAATATAGTTTCGTTTACTGGAATGATGATCAAAACATGTTTTATTTAAGCTCAACCCAAACAGCATCTTCACCAAGTCCAACACTTTTTAACATGCTAATTGATTTTAGGTTGAGTTTTGATGATGGAACTGATACCTTGGTTAGGTTTATACAAACAGAAAATCTTAATGTGTTTTCAATGGATTTCGACAAAAAGGTTGTTAACGTTGAGGTTGATCCATTTCATTGGACAATGGAGCAGGTAAGTGGTATATCTTACATTAACGAAACAGCAATATCTTCAATATACTTTACCGTTGGACCAAACCCTGTTGGCAAAAAACTGAACGTATATTTCCTAAATCCTGATACATCAACACGGAGTATTATTATTACAAACATTAACGGTCAGAAAATATATCAAGGAGAAACAACGGACAATAAGTTTGAACTAGTTGCATCATCTCTGGAATCAGGAATATACTTTATCTCTGTTTCGGATGGTAGCAATTCCATTACAAAAAAGTTTGTGAAACAGTAAAAACCTCAGCTCAGCCGCCTTTTGGCAAAACAGATTATGATCGACATAAAAAAAGCGCAGACTGAATCTGCGCTTTTTTAATAATCCTGTGATAAATCAAAAATAATTATTCACTCTTTTTAACATCAAGTTGCTCATTTAAAAACGCTTCCATTGCACGATAAAAATCAAAGCGGTTTTCTTCGTTATGAAAACCATGTCCTTCGTTATCTTTCACCATGTACTCAACCGTAATACCACGATCTTTCATTGCTTCAACAATCTGGTCTGATTCGTCTATATTTACACGTGGATCGTTTGCTCCTTGTGCAATAAACAATGGCGCAACAATTTTATCAACATGAAATACCGGAGATACTTCGCGAAGCATCAAGCTGTCAGTAGTTGGACTACCTACCATTTCGTACATCATAGCAAGCATTGGCTCCCAATATGGAGGTATAGTTTTCATAAATGTGAACATGTTCGAAACGCCAACGTAATCAACTCCTGCAGCGTATAAGTTAGGTTCTTTTACAAGTCCCATAAGTGTTGCATAACCACCATAACTTGCGCCGTAGATAGCTATTTTGTTAGGATCGGCAATGCCTTTTTCAATAAGCCAGTTTGTTCCGTCTGTAATGTCATCCTGCATTTCCTTGCCCCATTTTTTAAACGAAGCTTCCCAGAATTTTTTACCATAACCTGTTGATCCCCTGAAATTCATTTGGAAAACAGCAAAACCTCTGTTCGCTAAAAATTGTATCTCCGGATTGAATCCCCAGCCATCGCGAGCCCAGGGTCCACCATGAGGGTTAATAATCGTTGGCAGATTTTTAGCTGTTTCCATAGTATATCCTAAAGGTAAGGTCAAATATGCATGAATAGTTAATCCATCACGAGTTTTGTATTTAACCGGATAAACATTGGCCATATTATTTTCGTCAATCCATGGGCTTACATCAGTAATTTTTTCAATTTTATCAGAAGCCATATCATAAATGTAGTATGATCCCAAAGACCGATCACTATATGTTCTGATAATGAAAACATCTTCGTTTTTGTTCATGCCTGTTATGGCGATTTCATAATCTCCAAGATCTTTTTCAAGACGTTTGTACAGATCCTCATACTCCTTATCGAAAAAGTGCTTTTCTCTTTTTGATGAAGTGTAATTAGCAGAAGTCATCACCTTCCTTTTCTTAGAGTAGCTAACTCCTGAGACATCATAATCTGGATTTTCATAAAGAAGGTCAAGTTCTTTACCGTTTGCAATATCAAATTCAACAACTGCGCTTTTGTCGCGACCAAGGTTTGATGTGGCAATTACGTTTTTGTTATCAAAAGTGAAAAACTCAGGACTTACATTATCTTTAAAGCTTGTTGTAAGAACTGTTTCCCATTCATCAGCTTCTGTTTCACGATAAAGTAAACTAACATTTATACCGTCAACAATTGCAAAAGCAACGCGTAATTTTCCATCATGATCAAACATCCATCCCTGAATGTTACCAGGATTTTCAGCAAGCATTTCCATTTCACCTGTTTCAAGATTTAAACGATAGGGATCGAAAACCTGCGGGTTTCTTTTATTTAACCCAATTATTACTTCGTTAGGAATATCAGGCAAGTCATCAATAATTTGAGTGCGAACATTTTCAAATTCAGTATAGGCAATAGCATTGGTGCTATCAATGTTTATACCATAGAGCTTGAAGTTTTCATCACCACCTGTATCTTTCAGGTATAGAATTCGTTCGTTATTGGGCCAAAAATAACCCATTATGCTTCTGTCGGTTTCAGCAGTAAGCTGAATTACTTCGTCAGAGCCTCTTTTTTGCACGAAAACATTCATCCTGTTTTCGTAGGGGGCTAAAAATGAATAATAATCGCCATCAGGTGAAATCTGATAGCTTGTTTGTTCAGGATTTTTAAAGAAATCCTCAAGAGGAATTTGTTTAGCTGTCATTGGCTTTTTTTCTGTGTTTGTACAACTTGCGGCCAGCAAAATTATACCAATCATCGTAAAGATGAAATAAATTTTTCTGTTCATAATATAAGTTTTAGGTACGTCTAATAAGAAATGATTTTGCGATTCAGTAGCAAAGCTATGCATTTTTAAGCACTTAGTGAAAAACAAATAAAAATTTAGTCATAAATTCCGAATAATTAGTCATACAGGAAGGCATTGAATTTTATTATTTTTGTTGGAATAAGAAGAAGAATGACCCAATGCTAAATAACTCCTGTGTGTAAAATTAATTCACAAAAACATAACTATAAGTATATGGATAGAATTAAACCAATAAAACAAAGTGAATTTACAGTACAACAAAAACAGGTATTCAACCAAATTTCCAGTTCAAGGCCATCCATAGCCGGGCCTTTTATTGCCTGGTTGTATAGCCCTGAATTTGCTGACAAAGCACAATCATTGGGAGAATTTGTCCGCTTTCACACATCCTTATCCTCTCGTATAAGTGAGCTTGCAATTCTTTGTGTTGCCAGATTTTGGGATTGTATAGGTGAATGGGATATCCATGTTCCGTTTGCCAAAGCCGCAGGGATTGATGACCAAATTATCACGGCCATTAATCATAAGGATAAACCCTTGTTTAAAGAGCAAAAGGAAGAAGCTTTACATAATTACCTTTTTCAGTTGCTTGAAAAAAAATTTGTTGATGATAAAACTTTCACCCGGCTGGCTTGTTTTTTTGACCAGAAGGCGATTGTTGAAATAACAGGACTTATTGGTTACTACAGCTTGGTAGCACTATCTCTAAACGCCTTTTTGATCCAACCACCCACAACCAAAGGTTTTGAACCAGGTATAAATCTGCAAACAAACAACAAATAACTTACAACACTTAACTATCTTTGCAGCCGAATAAAATTATCATAATGAACAACAACAATATACGGGTGCGTTTTGCCCCAAGTCCAACAGGTCCTTTGCATATCGGAGGTGTTCGCACAGCCTTGTATAATTATTTATTTGCTAAAAAACTTGGTGGAAAGTTTATACTTAGGATTGAGGATACCGATCAGAATAGATTTGTTCCCGGTGCCGAACAATATATTATTGACTCATTTAATTGGTGTGGAATTACTTTTGATGAAGGAGTAACAATTGGTGGTGAATATGGCCCATATACGCAGTCGGAGAGAAAAGACCTTTATAGCGAATATGCCAAAAAACTAATAGAAAGTGGTAATGCATATTATGGTTTTGATACTGGCGAAGAGCTGGAAACTATTCGAACAGAATATGAATCACAAAAAAAGACTTTCGTATATAATGCAGATGAACGAAAACGACTTCGTAATTCTTTAAATCTTAGCGAAAAGGAAACTAATGACCTTTTAAAAGAGGGCACGCCTTACGTAATACGTTTCAGGATGCCGGAGAATGAGATTGTAATTATGTATGATATGATTCGGGGCAGGGTAGAGGTTAACTCCTTGGTTCTTGATGATAAAATTTTATTTAAATCCGATGGTATGCCCACCTATCATCTGGCGAATATTGTAGATGATCATTTGATGAAAATTAGTCACGTAATTCGTGGTGAAGAATGGCTTCCATCCCTACCACTACACGTATTGCTATATGATGCATTTGGATGGGAAAAGCCTGAATTTGCTCACCTTCCACTCTTACTTAAGCCTGATGGAAATGGAAAACTGAGTAAACGCGATGGTGATCGATTGGGATTTCCTGTTTTCCCCCTTCAGTGGACCGACCCTAAAACGGGAAATATTTCAACAGGATTTAGAGAAGAGGGATATTTTGCAGATGCATTTGTAAATATACTTGCCATGCTTGGTTGGAATCCGGGTGATGAAAGAGAAATATTCTCGCTGAAACAATTAACCCAAACATTCTCAATAGAGAGAGTTGGAAAGTCGGGGGCAAAATTTGATCCTGTAAAGGCCGCATGGTATAACCATCAGTATTTAATTATGCGTGATGATAGTGAACTGGCTGATTTGTTTATGCCAATTGCAGTTAGCAAAGGCATCTTGGTGGAAAAGGAATTTTTAATTGATGCAATTTCTTTGGTTAAAGAGCGGGTAAATTTTGTGTCCGAATTGTGGGAGCAGCTTGACTTCTTTTTTATACGTCCTGAAGAATATGATCCCAAAGCAATAAAAAAACGCTGGAAAGCAGATTCTTATGATCAAATGACAGAACTAAAAAGTGTGCTTGCCGGAATAACAGATTTCACATCTGAAAACACAGAAAAGGCAGTTAAACAGTGGATTGAAGATAAAGAATATGGAATGGGAGCGGTTATGAATGCCTTTCGGTTAATAATTGTTGGCGCATTAAAGGGACCCCATCTTTTTGATATTGTGGCATTAATTGGCGAGGAGGAAACTCTGGAAAGAATTGATCAGGGGTTACATGAAATAGGAATGAAAGAATAATACCATCCACCTAGAGTGGATTATTTAATTAAGCAAAAAAGATTATGTCAATAATATCAATTGAGGGAATGGAGTTTTTCGCATATCATGGCTGTTTTAAAGAAGAGCAGATGATAGGTACAAAGTTTAATATCGATTTGTTTTTAACGGTTGATACCTCAAAAGCTGAAGAGTCAGACAGTCTTGCTGATACTGTGAATTATCAGGAAGTTTTTCGTTTGGTTAAAAAGGAAATGGAACTTACCTCAAAGTTGCTTGAACATGTTGGCCACAGAATATTGAATAGTGTAAAATCGACTTTCCCTCAAATTGAAAAAGCAACTCTTAAAATCCGAAAAATGAATCCGCCGCTTGGAGGAAAAATGGATTATGTAAGCCTAACACTATATTTAGCATGAAACTGATTGAAGACGAAAAGTGCCCAAGATGTGGTGCCCATTTTACATGCAGCAAATCAGGTAAATGTTGGTGTTATGAAGTTAGTGTGCCCACATTAGTTCAGGAAGCCATTAACAAAAAATATTCCACATGCTTGTGTCCCGAATGTTTACAACTATTAGCTACTAACCTCAAACTCGAAGTATAGTTTACTTTTTAACAAATTTTACAGTACTCACTTTTCCGTTTGGATGAAAGAAAGTTGCAAAATATATACCTTCCTTTAAAAACGTAATATCAATACCTCTTGAATTTTCAATCATACCTGAAAACACCTTTTTACCAAGTAGGCTTATTAATTCAATCTGGTTATAATCATTTAGTCCCGTAACAAATAATGTATTTATTACCGGATTAGGGTATATTGAAATATTAGTTTCATCCTTATCAGAAATACCGGTAATTAAGTTGAAATGAACGGTATATGTCAACTGTGCTATTCCATCACGTGCTGTAACCATGATTGTTCCATCACCAGGAACAGTTCCCGATTGATTAATTTCCAATGTTGCAAGTGGATCGTTTGGAGTTCCGTTTATTACCGGTATGGGATTTCCTTCTGGTACATCCACCTCATAATAAGTTATTGAGGGAGCAAATCCGTCAATGGTAATATCATCAACGGTTAAATCCGCAAGTGTTGAATCAACAGGAGTATAAAAGTTTATAGTATAAGTTAACTGTGTAACTCCATCTGCTGCTACAACGAGTAAAGTTGCTTCTCCTGGGATTGCCATAGCCTGAGTAGTTGTTAGTGTAGCAAGCGGGTCGTTTGTTGTACCATCTACAACCGGAATGGGGGTTATTTCAGCAACTTGGTATTGATATGATGTAATATTCGGATCAAACCCGGGAATAGTTACACCATCAACCGTTAAATCAGATAATGTGGCATCCCAACCCAAAAAGAAAAAGCTAACAGTATAAGTTAACACAGTAACCCCATCTTCAGCAGTTACTACTATAATAGCATCACCGGGAATGCTAAGGCATTGTGTGTCATTAATTGTTGCCAATGGATCGTTTGGAATTCCGAGTACATAAGGAGCGGGATTGTTGTAAATAACAGCATATGTGTAATTATACACTCCGGGATCAAATCCATCAATGGTAACACCGGCCACTTGTAAATCGGTCAATGTAGCATCTGATCCGGGAGTATAAAGGAAGTTAACAGTATATGTATTTGTAGTTACACCGTCCTCAGCTGTTACAACTACATTTGCTGCGCCTGGCATTGCTGTTGCCTGATTAATAACCATCAAAGCTAGAGGATCGCCTAGTGTTGCGCCAATAACCGGAATCGGATTACCGGTTGCTACTGAATAATCATAGTCAAAAACAAGAGGATCAAATCCAGGAATAGTAACACCATCAACTGTTAAATCACTTAAAGTTGCGTCATTTCCGGCAATGTAAAAATCAATGGTGTAAGTTAATTGTGTTACACCATCTTCGGCTGTCACCACCACACTAGCTGTTCCCGGAACTGATGCGGTTTGTGTTATAAACATTGTTGCAGCAGGAAAATTAGTAGTAGCTCCTGTAATGGGAAGCGGGTCACCTGTTGGTATTGGAACATTATAAGCATATGTATCGGGGCTAAAGCCATCAACAGTTGTTCCGTTAACCGTTAAGTCACTAAGGGTGGCGTCTGTACTAATTGGAGGGTCACCCATTGAACCATCGGTATAAATATTCTGCATAAAGATGTCACTCCCATCTTCTTCCCAAACAACAATAAGTTGGTTGGTGTAAATACTGGAATTTAGAATATGAATTTTACTTGTGGATCTTCCTGCCATAAAAGTTGATGTGGGTGTCCAAATCAAATTTCCGGCATCGTCAACCCCAATTGCTTTTATATGAGAAGATGTTCCACCTACATATTCATCGTAAGTAATCATTGCACTCGTTCCTCCAAATACAGCACCACCAATTGTTCCTGAAACGTCAGCACTCATCGGAATAAATTCGATTCCATCATTAGTCCATTGTTGAACTCCTGCCGGGGAAAATTTTTGACCAGCAATTGCTGTTTGGCTTTGATTACCATTTTTTTTGCTCCATGTAACAAGAACCTCGTCATTACTATTTACACCAAGTATTTGAGGGTTTTGATTGCTATTGGAAGTAGAAATCATACAAAGAGACCCATTTGCTGGCCAAGTGGAGCTACCGTCAGTTAACACTCTCTGAACAGCAGCATCAATATTGTTATCACTATTCCGATCTTCCATCCAGGCCAGAACTATTCCATTTGCATTGTCTGTGGCAATATTAAAATTGGTAAAAGCAGATATTCCGTTTGAATTACTTGCAAGAACATCAGAACCCCATACAGGGCTTCCTGTTCCATCAAACTTCTGGACATAAATATGACGGGTTAGAGCAGGAAAGTTTCCTGTTTCTTTATAGTATGCCATAAGATAGTTATCACCTTCAACACCCAGAACCCTTGCACCTGTGTAATTCTGGGTCCCAGCCTGATATGTTATTCCGGCACTTCCCCAACTCAGGGTTCCGGAAGGGGTAATTTTTTGCATTACTATTTCTGCTTCTGTAGTTGTTGGCCTCGACCAGGCAACAATGGCATTATTGGAGGATGTTACACTAATACTTGGTACCACCTCAAATTCTGGATCAACTGTTAATTGTATACCATCGGCACCCCATAAAAATGAACCTGTTGGAGAAATAGAATAGGCATATATGTTTTCATTACCATCGCGTACATCATTAAATGCCAATAAGCAATTTCCGCTATTGTCGGTTGTTAAATCCCAATCGGTAACCCAACTATTTTGGGGATGACTACTAACTAATAATCCGTTAGTAGCCCACTGTGCAACACCATCAAAAGTGTAATACTGTAGCCGTATATCGTAATTTCCGGCATCGTTTGAATAAAAACCGACATAAAAATTTCCTGCATCATCATAAGCAATATGAGGAACAGCCTGTGAACCTGTTAGGTTGTTAACAATAGTATTTACGAGAGGATCGTCGGACCATTGTGCGAAAGCATGGAATGCTATTAGAAAAATTATAAGTGCGCTGAATATAAGTTTTTTCATCTGGATTGATTTTTATCAAAAGTATATAATAATCCGTCAAAAGAGAAATAGACTAATTATTATTTCAAAATATGAATGAAAAAGGAAGGAGCAAAAAAAAGTTGCCTCGAAACACCCTCAAATAAAATGATTATTGTAATTTTGCAAACCAATTTTTGGAAATGGTACCGTGGCCGAGTGGCTAGGCGGTGGTCTGCAAAACCATATACGGCGG
>CALDOI010000280.1 GCA_937912115.1 uncultured Bacteroidota bacterium
CAATATTTAATAATTTTGCAATTCAAACCAATAACTATCTAATGATGGAATTCCTGGAGAAAACTTACTATGGCAACACCATTGGTGAATGGGCATTGGCTCTTATTATATTAATTGCATCCATACTTCTTTCAAAGCTTGTATATTTTTTGATTTCCAAATTTATTAAGCAATTCACAAAACGAACTAAAAATAAATTAGATGATATTATTATAGATGAAATAGAAGAGCCAGTAGTGTTTGCAATTATAATTACGGGTATTTGGTATGGATTAAATATGCTCACTTTAACCGATTGGTTCTATGGCATTATAGGTCATGCATTTTATTTTTTAATCACATTTAATATTGCCTGGTTAATTGTTAGGCTTTTCAATGCCTTTATTGATGAATATCTTGCCCCTCTGGTGGCAAAAACAGAAACTGAAGTTGACGACCAATTATTGCCTATTGTACGGAAGTCTGTCTCGATTTCCATTTGGATTCTTGCCATTGTAGTAGGATTAAATAATGCAGGTTACGATGTTACTGCGCTAATTGCCGGATTAGGAATTGGTAGTCTTGCATTTGCACTTGCTGCCAAAGATTCAATATCGCATATTTTTGGAGGGTTTATTTTATTTACTGATAAGCCCTTCACCATTAATGATCGTATAATTGCTCAGGGATATGAGGGAATTGTTAAAGAAGTTGGCGTTCGGAGCACCAGGATTCAAACTCTTGACGGAAGAATGGTAACATTGCCAAACGGATCAATAGCAAATGATGCTATTATTAATGTTTCCATGGAGGATGGCCGTAAAACAACTGTTGATTTGGGTCTTACTTATGATACCACTCCTTATAGTATGCAATTAGCTATGGATATATTAAAAGAAATAAGTGTTGAAAATCCAAATATTGATGAAAGCAAAACCGTTACCTCTTTCACATCTTTTGGTGACTTTGCTCTCAATATCAGATATATCTATTACATCAAAAAAGGGGCAAATATTTATGACACAATGAATGATATTAATATGGAGGTGCTTAAACGATTTAATGAAAATAAACTCGAGTTTGCATTCCCAACGCAGACGTTATATACAGTGAAAAATAACTAGTTAGCTATTTTATATTTTTCAGCATCATGATTAATAATTAACTCAAGCCACTCCTTTGGATAACCTACCGTCTTTATTCGACCTTGGTCATCTTTAATGTAGCCATCATTATATTTGGTAATTAGTCTGTCTCCAAGACTAACCCACTTACTATGCACAAGTTTGCCCATCGCATCTGAATACCTGGTTAGAAATTCTATTCTGGAATTATCATCAAGTGCAATAGCAATATTTTCAATCGAGTCCTGCTGTGCAACAAATAAATTCTCTAATTCCTGTTGTTCTTTTATAATATCAACTACTATGTCTCCATAACGAGTATTTGCATAATTAGCAGCAAAATTAAATGCCCACCAGGCCGATTCACGGGAATAGTGATTAATATCCCCAGTGGCAAATGGCAAGGATATTTGGGTAACACTACAATAAATTGGGAAATAGCATGAAGTATAAGTATCATCAACACCGAACCATGCAATCCCTCCTATTTCATTTGGTAAATAATTCCGAAGCTGGGCAATATAAGAAAAAGCTGTGTTATATGTTGATATTGCACGCTCCCATGAGTAACTTACAGAGTCTATCTTCCAGCTTAACGGACGAACACGATTTGGGTTTCCAAAGGGCCCTGCTTCGGGACCCATTGTCATATCAAGCTCGGTACCTTCATAATGATCTCTAACAAGAGAAAACACTTCTTGTAAATTCAACTTTTTATCAGGCGCAATAAATAATGGATATCTTTCAGCTCCAACTACTCCCCTATTAAAACCTGTTGATAATTTCAATGATGGAGCTGCCCTGTTATAAATACTCCAAACCCGTGATTCGGTATATTTTATATGCTCTTGTGATGGTGGTTCGTAAACATTATTAAACTCGAAAAGCTTCCCAAATGAAGAATCGTAATAGCCTTTTTCAACAGCAAATGAAATTACATTATCCGAATACAAACAGTTTTCAGGATCATCTAAAGGAAATACTCCAATACGAGCATGATTTGCATGAGCAGCAATCATACCATCAGGAACTTTTAGGGCTACCCAAACAGCACCACCATTGCCTCCTGTTCCAATCATTTCCATGATCCAGGCTTCATTTGGATCGGCAATTGAAAATGATTCGCCTTCACTACCATAGCCATATTGTTCAACAAGAGACGTGATAACCTCGATGGCTTCCCGGGCTGTTTTTGCCCTTAATAAAGCCAACTCCATTAGTTCCCAATACTTAAGTGGTAGATCTTTGTCCCATAGCTCTTCCCTTCCCAAAAAGGTGGTTTCACCAATTGCAAGTTGGTACTCATTCATTTGAAAACCAATTATTGCATTTGTGTATTCTACCTGGTGTATTTTAAACTTCTTCCCACTCATGCTTTTATATGTAAGTGAATCATTTGGGTTGTGATCTTGGGCATCAGTTTGATTTAGTTGATAAAGCCACTCGCCATCATTTAAATAAACCAAGTATGTTGCGCTATCTGTAGATGCTCCTTTTGTAACCAGCAAATTTGTACATGAAAAAAGCAAGGGTGAATAAAGTGAAATAATAATAATGAGAATTATAGACAGATTCTTCATTTCTTGTGATTTTTTGATGGGTGCAAATTAGGTATTCTGTTTCAATACTAAAAAATAATTTTGCTTTTATTGATATCTTATTAAGAAATATTCTAAATTGAACTATTTTTGCACAATAATTAATATTAAAAGCAAAATATAATATGGCACAAATCACATTAAAAGGAAACGCAATAAACACAATCGGAAACCTACCGGAAGTGGGAACAAAGGCACCCGATTTTACTTTGGTAAAAAATGATTTATCAACAGGGAGCTTATCAGATTATAAAGGTAAAAAAGTAGTGTTAAATATTTTCCCAAGTCTTGATACGGGAACATGTGCTGCATCTGTTCGTAGATTTAATCAGGAAGCTTCAGGACTTGATAATACAGTAGTTCTTTGCATTTCGAAAGACCTCCCTTTTGCTCAGGCAAGATTTTGTGGTGCTGAAGGACTTGAAGATGTACACAACATGAGTGATTTCAGAACCGGTGAGTTTGGAAAAGCTTACGGTGTAGAAATAGTTGATGGTCCATTGGCCGGACTTGAATCAAGAGCTGTTGTGGTTATTGATGAAGAAGGTAAAATTGTTTACACACAACAGGTTCCTGAAATTATTGACGAGCCTGATTATGATAAGGCTCTGTCTGCTTTATAGTAAGCTATAACCATGTATAAGAGCGCATTACTGGTTGTTTTGCGCTTTTTTTGTGTCTATTGAAGTGTACATTATTCACCGGAAAAATATGACGGTTTCGTCATTCACCGAAAATACTCTACTCTTCGCCTAATTGTTATTTACGTGAGCCAATATTGAGCATACTTTTGCTTCTTAATTAATCACAAAAAATAATAAAACGATGAAAACTTCTACTAAATCCACCACACTACTCTTAGCAGCCCTACTACTATCTCTAAATATTTTTGCAATCGGTATTGAGTTTGATCAAGAAAACTATATTGATGACATTCCTTTTAATGTTGAAGAAGTAATAAATCAAATTACATATGAAAATGCAATTGCAGTAAATTTTTCATTTGACGAAGAAGAATACATCGACGACATACCTGCAGTTATTAATAATCAAACAAGTAATATTTCATATACTGATGCTATATCTCAAGATTTCCGTTTTCAGGAAGAAGAATATATTGATGATATCCCTGTAACAATTGTTATTCAATCATGCTATAGAATAATTGCCAGCACAAAATAATAGAACCTGGAATAAGAAATAATTTTCTCAACATTTAGGTTATTAGTTTAACTAAAACCTCCTCCCCAAAGAGACTCTCTGCGGGGACTTTTTTGTGCATTAATTTGCGTTTGTGATTTCAATCCCTGAAGCTACTTTACAAATAGGTGTTCGCATTAACTACTTAATGTGAATATAAAAATGCTATTTTTGTTAGCCCAAAACACAAACCTCATGAGGCGTCTAACAATATTATTTATCTTTTTTTTATTAGCCAATACAGGCTTCTCGCAAATACCTTATAATGAAAGATATTCATCTTCGGTTTTTAATGAAATAGAGGTTTTCCAAGATGTAATTTACGGAAATGCACCTGCTCTATCCTTCCCATATCTTAATGAAAACAATACAACACCACAGGATCTGCTTATGGATATTTATTCACCTGTGGGAGACACATTAAACTATCGACCAGTCCTTGTTTGCGCACACTCAGGAGCATTTGTTTCCGGGACTAAATCCGCTGAAGATATGGTCGCTTTTTGTGATTCGATGGCTCATAGAGGATATGTAACCGCTAGTATTGACTATAGATTAGGTATGAATGTATTTAGCTCGGAAAGTTCCACAAGGGCTGTTTATAGAGGAGTACAGGATGGTAGATCAGCTATCAGATTTCTGAAGGAAAATGCACTTTACTACGGAATTGACACCAACAATATTTACATGCTTGGGAGTAGTGCAGGAGCATACGTTGGTCTCCATAATTTGTATATGGATACCGAAGATGAGCGCCCACCTGAAACATATATCAATCCGGATCTTGGATGCTTGGATTGCTCAGGTAATAGCTATCAACACTCAGGTAAAGCAAATGGATTAATTGCTCTTTGGGGAGCACTTCAGGATACTTCACTAATAATTTCAATAGATACTATTCCTGTTTTTCTTGCTCATGGTACGGCTGATGCCACTGTTCCTTTTGGCTATGGAAGTGCTTTTGGAAACCCGGCCTTTCCAGCAACATATGGAAGCGATTTAATTGCCGAGCAAATTGAAAACTTTGGTAACGACGTAGAAAAATATTTTGTTAGTGGGGAAGGTCATGAGTTTTATGGAACCGACAATGGTGATTGGCCCGGAACCCCAAATAATTATTGGGATACTGTTTTTAATAGTACAGTGTCTTTTACATATGATATTCATAAACCAATAGCCGGGTTTTACTACAATGACTATGGTTTGTATGAGTTCTATGATCAGAGCATATCAGCAACTAGTTGGTATTGGGATTTTGGAGATGGAACCTATAGCACTGAACAGAATCCTGTGCATGAATATATAGATTACGGAGATTACAGGGTAACACAATTTGTTAAAAGTGATCTGATTAGTTGGGATACACTTTCCATGGAAGTTTATTTTTGGCTTGGTACTGAAGAAATGAAAGACATCGAAGTTAAGGTATACCCAAACCCCTCTCATGAAAAAGTAACTTTTATGAATAAGGGAGAAAGCAAAATTTATCTTACTTTAATGAACACTTTGGGAAATGTAGTTTATAGTACAGAAATTGAAGGCAAAAGCAGTACCA
>CALDOI010000281.1 GCA_937912115.1 uncultured Bacteroidota bacterium
TTCGTTGTTGAAAAAGATGGCCGTATTGATAATGTTGAATTATTAAGAGGAATTGGTTCAGGTTGCGACGAGGAAGCAATGAGGGTGATTAAATCCATGCCAAAATGGAGTCCTGGAATGACGAATGGCGAACCTGTTCGTGTACAGTATAATCTTCCAATCAAATTCGCACTACAATAAATTTTTTTGGTAAGATCAACTAAAAAGTTAGTTGTAAAATTATTGCCGTAGATTCATAGATTTCTTTATCTGTGAATCTGCGGCTTTGTTTTTTATTGAATGTACGGATCGGAAATCCCGAACAGCATTAGAGGATTTTACTCAAATCTTGTTTCCCTATTATTGCCATTATTTCAACAATGTCATTATTTATTCTGTAAAAAATACTATCAGATTCACAAACACAGCGTCTATATTCCTTTTTGATATAATCGACCGATTCAAATGAAAAAGGTCGTTGGGAAATAATGTCAAAACAATGAAAAAATGAATCAAAGTAACTATCAGCTTGAGCCATTCCAAATTTCTCGACACCATAATGATGAATCCTAATCAAGTCTTCTTTGGCCTCATTAGCTAATCTATATTCAGCCATTAAGTAAAGACTTTGATTGTATTAAAATTTGCTCTTTAGTATATTCGGTAAAACCACTTTTTTCTGACTTATCCAATTTAGTTCTAATCCAGTCAATTTGAACTTGTTGTTTTCTAGCTTGTCTAATCAAATCATTGACCAGTTCACTCTTGCTAGAGTACTCTTCTCTGTCCACTTGTGATTTTAACCACTCATCATTTGGTTTTGTAAATGATATACTTTGTCGTGCCATAATAGTTTATTATGATGCAAATATACATCATATTGGCATCGGACCCAAATTTTTCTAATATTGTAGATAACTACAGGATAACCTTCCTTACCGAATCAATTACAGTGCCATCAACCCACTTAATAACCGATACAATTTCATCACTTAATTCAATTTTTTCAGGTACACCACAAATGGCTTCAGCTTCTTCTTTAAGCTCTTGAATAGTTTTAATTGGTAGTCCCATACCCTTGGTTTTCTCAATTAAATCCTGTCTTAAAGGATTAATTGCAATTCCTCGCTCGGTGACAATTACATCGATCATTTCACCCGGAGCACATAATGTTGTTACCTCGTCACGAATAACCGGTATACGATCTCTGAACAATGGAATCGGCATTATAGTTGTTTTTGCTGCCAAACAGTTTTGCCATCCTCCAATGCCATGCAGTAAATAACCATCGGAGTGGGTTACAACATTTGCATTAAAGTTAACATCTACCTCAGTTGCACCAAGTACTACAATATCAACTAATTGCGCGAAATTACCTTTGCTGTGATAATTATATGAAGTGAAAGGAGATGTGTCGAGATGATTAGGGTTTTCGCGCATTGAGCGTACTCCCTCAAGGTCGAAAGTTTGGCCATCAAGTATATATTCAACCAAACCTTCTTCCAGTAGTTCAACAGGATACTGGTTGCTTCCTGCACGGATAAATCGAGCTTTCCAATTGTTTTTTCTCAGGATGTCGCCAAAATAATTGCCAATTGATAAGGCAGTACCACCGGCTCCTGCCTGATAAGAAAATCCATCATAAATTAAACCGGCTTTTTCACAAAACTCAGCAGTTAATTCAGCAATTAATAGTCTGTCAGGGCTTTTTGTGATTTCTGTTGTTCCTGAAATAATTCTTTCTGGCAAACCAACCTTATCAACCTTAACAACATAATCCACATAGTTACCATTAATTTGCCAAGGCACACATGGAAAGGGCACAAGATTGTCAGTTACAACTATTACCCTTTCGGCGTATTGTGAGTCGCCCAGAGCAAAACCCAACAATCCACATGCGGCATCACCGTTTACACCGTTGGCATTACCAAAGAAGTCAGCAGTTGGAGCTGCTATCACTGCAATATCAATTTTTACTTCCCCGTCTTGAATAGCCTGGTATCTGCCACCATGTGATCGCAGTATGCTTAATCCCTTCATTCCACCTTCAGAAGTGAATTTCCCAAGGGGACCATTCATGCTTCCTTCGATGCGGTTTATTGTACCATCTTCGAGATATTTTATAAGACCTTCCTGACAAGGAAATGATGCTGAAGGATACCATCTTAGTTCTTTAATTCCAAGTTCATGAGCAATATCGAATATCTGATTCGCAATTAAATCTCCATTACGAAAATGGTGGTGCGTTGAGATAGTCATCCCATCTTTTAACCCAGCTTTTTGCAATGCCACTTTAAGTGATTCAACCTCTTTATTTCCATCATCTGGATAATCAGCACAACTGGCTAATTTTGGACCATAACGGCGACCTGTAGGCCTGTGTTTACCTACCCCTTTAAAAGGAATATGTTCTTCTCCATTTATTATTGTAGGTACAATTCGTCCTGCTGCATTTGTTACAAGTTTATCGTATTTTTTCATCTTATTGTCTTTTAAATCAAGTTATAGCTACAAATTAATTATCTAACCAATTACTACAAAGTTTACCCGTGTTAATTGCAAGTGTTATTGTATTTTGTGCTCTTTTAACAACAGGTGCATCAATCATTTTTGATCCCAGAGATACTACTCCCAATCCTTTTTCTGTTGCTTCGTTAAATGCTATAACTATTTTTTTTGCTTTTTCTATTTCAACTTGTTCTGGAGCAAAATTGTCATGTATTACCCTAATTTGACGTGGATGAATACAACCCATACCATTAAAACCCAATCCTTTTGAGGTACGAACATTTTCTGCCAATCCTTCCATGTCACCAACATCAGAGAAAACGGAATCTATTGCCTGTATTCCGGCAGCAATAGCAGCTGTTACAATCATATTTCTGGCAAATAATGACTCTGTTCCGGCTTTAGTTCTCATTGTACCCAGGTCAGCTGTGTAATCTTCAAGACCAATTGCCATAGATGAAACGTTACTACATGCTTGTGCTATTTCATAGGCATGCATTACACCTTTAGCGCTTTCAATAATTGGCATTAGCCATACATCATGCTCAAGTTTATATTTCTTCTTAATATCCTCAATTTTATTATTTACAGCTTGAAGGTCTTTTGCAGATTCACATTTCGGAACCAAAATGAGATTTGCGTAGTGTGGTATTATGAAATCAAGATCTTCAATTCCTCTCTTACCCTGATTTATGCGAACCATTCGTTCCGCACCGTAAAAGTTTAGATTTCTTAAAGCATTTCTAACCACAAACCTTGCCTCAAACTTTTTTGTTGGAGCAACAGCATCTTCCAAATCAAGTATTAATCCATTTGGTTTATGGATACCTGCATTTAGCATCAGTTTGGGACTGTTACCAGGTAAGTAAAGGCGTGAGAATCGAAAATCATCTTTCTTTGTTGTGTTATGATTTTCTTCAAGTGCTGGTAGAAGAAACTCCTTGTCGGTATCAATTACCATTTTTATTGCAGCCTCAATGCGTGCGGCAATAACAAAGTCTACAGCACCACTATCTTCAATAATAAGTTTGGCATTTTCAATACCAAAATATGATAAAATTTCATGTGCCAGTTTAAGTATTGTTTTACCATATATTACCTTTACTTTGCTTTTTATCTCGATGTTTAACCCACCCTCAGTAAGTAATTCAAAATGAACCATGCAATCCGACTTAGTGCCTGCGTCATGGTTGCCAGCTATACCTATTTTTTGCATATAATTATATTTGGATAAATAAGCCTACAAATGTACTGAGAAAGTAATATAAGTACGATTTGTTATGCAGTTTTTTAATAAAAATTTACTTACATTTTAGTGATTTATTTTAGGATGTTGTTTTGAGAAACCACTTGTGGAAAATACATGGAATAAAGGAATTGGGAAAAATTAGGGTATGTATCGCAAACCATTACTAGCCAATTTTATTTCTTTACAGGTATTGCATGAAATATTAGTTCCAATCATCGGGAAATAAGAATCGAAATGGATTGAATAGTTACATATTTTTCACTTTCACTACACATTATTAGTAACTTTGCATGTTGGCTTTGGATATCTAACTTTCTCTCTACTTGCAACTAGAAACCTATTCAAAGCCAACAATTTATACTTTATACCAATGAAAGTGAAAAAGTTGTATCCATACTTACTTGTAACTTTTCAAATGTGTAGCTTGTTCTTCATTGCTGTTAGCGCATCTGTTATCTCAAATAATTCGGCAGGAATGTTAGTTGAGGCAACTGGTATATTTTTGGCAATCCATGCAATTTATATAGTTAAACTAAGTAATGTTAATATAACACCCACTGTAAAAAAAGATAGTGAGTTGGTAACATCCGGGCCATATCGAATTATAAGACATCCAATGTATATTGCACAAATTATAGCTGTGTTACCGCTTATTATTGATTATTTCTCCTGGTATCGATTACTAGCATTTACGGTTTTGTTGATTACATTATTGATTAAGATTCAATATGAAGAAAAACAACTGGTTGCGCATTTTCCCTCTTACTCAGATTACAAGAAGAAAACCTATAAATTGATTCCCTATATTTATTAAAGTGTGAAATTTTGTCAGGTTTATTGATGCATTTTTATATGTATTCAAATGGCATATGCTTTGATAAAATCAAAATTAACTCACTTCTAAATATTCAGTAGATTTGGCGATTGTTAAATTCAAGAAACAAAATATAAAATAATAAATATAACTTTAAGAAAATGAAAGAATTACAACCACTAAATGAGAATGTGCTACTTGACATCTCAGATGATAAAGCGGAACAAAAAACAGCTTCAGGGATAATTATTCCTGACTCAGCAAAGGAAAAGCCACAATACGCTAAAGTGATAGCAATTGGTAATATCGAAAATCCGGGTATTGTTGTTGGAGACATTGTTTTTTACAAAAAATATTCGGGAACTGAATTCGAATTTGAAGGTGGCAAATTCTTAAATGTACCATATGCCGACCTGTTGGCTAAGATTGTTGAAACGGAGGAGATATAATATCAATATCTAAAACTTTGAAAAGCTACTTTGATAACTCATAGTAGCTTTTTTTATACCTTATGGTTTTTAATCAATATAAACTCTTAAAAGCCAAACCAAGATTCTCAATTATATCACTTGCAGTTGTAGCTTCATATCCAATTTCATCTGCTGAAATATCGCCCGATAATCCGTGAAGATAAACTCCAATAATACATGCAATACCTGATGAATAGCCAGAAGCCACAAGCCCGGTAATTATTCCGGTAAGCACATCGCCACTCCCTGCAGTTGCCATTCCCGGATTTCCTGTTGAATTAAAGAAGCATTGACCATCAGGAAAACAAATGCTAGTATTTGCTCCTTTGAGTATTACATAAATATTATGTTTTTGTGCTAGTTTTTTTTGTTTGTCAAGACGTTCAAAATCATCACTCCAACCACCAACCAGCCGCTGAAACTCTTTGGGATGTGGAGTTAGTATGCTGCCTTTTGGTAAAAATGCAAGCCATGTGGGGTTTTCTGCGAGTATATTCAAAGCATCGGCATCAATTACTAATGGACATGTAGTATTCTGAATTAGAAGTTTCATTGCCATTTGCGATTGGTGTTCCATTCCTAAACCCGGTCCAATTCCAATTGCATTATACAAAGCCAGTTCAGGTACTTCTGAGAAATAATTATCGTAACGATCGATGCTTATCATGGTTTCAGGTGATGCTGTTTGCAATATCTGTATGCCGGATTTTGGAATATGAGTGTGCAGTAACCCAACTCCCGATCGCAAACATGCTTTTGACGCCAAAACGGCTGCCCCCATACTACCGTAACTTCCAGCAACCAGAAACGCATGACCAAAGGTACCTTTATGTGAAAATTTCGGTCTCACCTTGAGTAAGGGAACTATATCCTCGTCAACAATATAGTGATTTTTGGTATTGGTGGAGTTGATAAATTCTTGATTCAATCCAATATCAAGGACTTCCCATTTCCCTATATACACATCATTTTCTGGAAGCAAGAAGGCAAGTTTTGGAAATTGAAATGATAGAGTGTAATCAGCTTTAATAATTTCTCCTTTTTTTGAAAAAGAGCTTTCGTCAGCGTAAAGTCCTGAAGGAATATCAATTGATATTGTTATAGCTTGTGAATCGTTGATTTTAGCAATCACTTCAGCAATAAATCCCATTATTGGACTAGCTAAACCTGATCCGAAAACTGCATCAACAATAATGTCATCGGAAGATAAAACAGTTAGTTCATCAATTTTTTTGATGTTGTTTATTGTAATCTTTGGAATTTCCAGAAGTCGATTATAGTTGATTTGGAAGTCCTCAGATATATTGTCTGAATACCTTATAATATTTGCAATCACTGTATAACCATCAATTGCAAGCATGCGCCCAAGAGCAATCCCATCTCCACCATTATTTCCTAGTCCGGCGAAAATGTGAATTTTGTTGGTCTTATTTACATGTTCTTTAATCCAAATGAACAATTGGGTTGAAGCTCTTTCCATTAAATCAATTGATGCTATTGGCTCATGTACTATCGTATAAGCATCTGCTTTGCGTATTTGGTCAACTTTAAAAATTTTCATAATCCCAGGCAAATAATTTGATATAAAAGTACTATGAAAAAACGATAAATTATTCATTCATGGCAAATTATATTAGCATATCTTTACATAAAAAAACACAATGATTTTACTTCAAAAATGAATAATAATAGCCAGGGATTAAGCTTTTAATAATAATAATATAGTGTTGTTGGAGTTCGCAGGAGTTTTTAATCATGGTTTATTTATATAATTATGAGATATTTAGCAGTTGCTTTATTGACATTGTTAACGTTGGTTAGTTTTAGTCAAAATACCAGGATCAATCCACATGCTTGTGATCATAGTAGTCATGCTCAGGAAAGAAGTGTTGATATGATACTCTCAAACGACACAACCATCGATATTAAGTTTTATCATTTGGATGTTGAAATCGCCCTTGATTCGGCATATATCAACGGAAGTGTTAACTACCACATTACTTCTATGATTAATGGATTATCATCACTCAAACTCGATCTTGATAATGCTTTTACCATTGATAGTATTTCATATCCTGCAATGTCATACACTTTTGTGGATAATGTATTAACAATCATACTGTCAACAACATATAATACGGGAGATAATATCTCATTTACAGTTTATTATCAGGGAGCACCTGTGCTGGCCGGAGGATATAAAGGCTTACGTTATGAGAATCATGATGGTAATGAATTAATAATAGCCTCTCTATCAACTCCGTATTTAGCACATACTTGGTGGCCATGTAAGGATGGTACAGAGGATAAATCCGACTCAACATTTATTGATATAACGATTAAAGATACAATCATTAGTTCATTACAGGTTATTGGTGTATCGAATGGATTGCTTGATACAGTTGAAACAAACGGAGGTAAAAAGACATTTAAATGGAAACATTATTATCCTTGTGTACCATATTATATAATGGTTGCGATCTCAAACTATGATCATTTTCAACAAACATTTACAGGTGTTGATTACAGCTTCCCAATCGATTATTATGTTTTTGAATCACATTTGGAAGCAGCACAAGAAGGTGTTGCTATATTACCAGAAGTGATGGGGTATTTTACGGAAATATTTGGTCATTATCCTTTTTTAAATGAGAAATATGGTATGACACAATTGGGTTTTTACGGAGCTATTGAAAACCAAACAAATACAATTACAAATAATATGGGTATTAATTGGATACATGTTTCTGTTCATGAACTTGCACATATGTGGTTTGCCGATATGATAACCTGTGATACATGGCATCATGGCTGGTTAAATGAGGGTTTTGCCTCCTATGCTGAAGCATTGTATGTGGAACATTTTTATAATGCATATCATATGTTTATGGAGAATTTTGAGTTCTATGATGCAGGAACAGTTTACATGGAAGATGTGTCAAACCCATTTACCGTTTTCCAGCCGATTATTTATAATAAAGGTGCATATGTACTACATATGCTTCGTGGTGTTGTTGGCGATAGTGTTTTCTTTGACATTATATATAATTATGCCAACGACGACAACTTTATGTATAAACTGGCAACAACAGAAGAATTTCAAACAATATGTGAAGACGTAAGCGGAGAAGAACTGGATTACTTTTTTGAGCAATGGATTTATGACGAACGTTTTCCTATCTATTACTATAATTATGGATACAATCAAACCACTGGAAATTTGGATGTTGTAGTTATACAGTATCAGGGCATTATGGGGTGGAGAGAAGTATTTATTATGCCAATGGAAATAGGTGTTGAGTTTGTAGATGGAACCGATACAATAATTAATGTTGTTAATGACGATAAATCAGAAAGCTACACAATTGAACTTAACAAAGACATACTATATGCTGAAATAGACCCAAATAGTTGGATTCTGAAAAATGCAATTTGGGATCCAAGTATTATTGTTGGGGTTGATGAATCGAAAAATGAAATATTTGAAGTTTATCCCAATCCTAATAATGGCAATTTCAATCTTAGATTTGAACAGTATCTTCCTTCAATATCTATTTGTATAAGTGTTTTCGATTTGACAGGTAAACTTTGTTACGAAAGGGAAAATATAATTGTTAACTCTAATGAAATTGAAGTTTCGGGATTGAAATCAGGAATTTATTTTTTAAGCGTGATTATTGGTAATGAAGTTTACCAAAGAAAACTAATTGTAACAAACACTTTTTAGACACAGTATTTTTTTATTAACTATTGACATTAATTTTCAGAATTATTACTTTAGCAATCGTGTAAATTGGTTATTATCATATGGTTTGTTAATAAAAATGGTATTATGAAAAAAATAGTAATATTAATAGCTTTTGGCTTTTTGTTAATTTCTGCATGTAAGGAAGAAGAAACGTGTAGTGATACAATAATCCCCCAGTACACAATAGAACTATCAGTTAAGATTTATGTTTTTGATAAAAATGATGAAATGGTGATTGGTTATCCATCCAGATATATTGTCCAAAAAACATTTTGTGATGGTGATGTTGGTTTTCCCATTGAGGAATCAGGTAATACCACATCTTATGGCTATTTCTGGGGTAAATACTGGAATTTGCCTTATACGAATGAAAAGGATTATGTTACATGTTATCTTTATGCCGGCACCTTAGAA
>CALDOI010000282.1 GCA_937912115.1 uncultured Bacteroidota bacterium
TACAAAAGAAAGAAGAGAAAAGTTTTTATGACAAAGTTTTAGAAGAAAGAACGCGATTGGAAAACACAAACACGGCTACTAAGCCTTTAGCTAAAAATAAATTAAAATTAACCGAGAAACCGGTGAATTTGAATAGAGAACCTGAACAAAAAAAGCACTATAAGCATGAGCAAGTATTTGAAGCCGCAACCAAGTATTTTGGGGGCGATACTTTAGCTGCAAATGTGTGGATGAATAAGTATGCCTTAAAAGATAGTGAAAACAGGTTCTACGAATTAACTCCTGATGAAATGCATAGGCGATTGGCTAATGAAATAATTAGGATTGAGAAGAAGTACAAGAACCCAATGACCTTTGATTCAGTATTCGACGTACTCAAAGATTTTAAATATATCATTCCTGCCGGAAGTCCAATGGCAGGTGTTGGAAATGACAATCAAATATCATCCTTATCCAATTGTTTTGTTATAGGTAACGATGGCGACTCTGATTCCTATGGTGGAATACTTAAAATTGATCAGGAACAGGTTCAATTGATGAAACGAAGAGGTGGAGTTGGACATGATTTAACACACATTCGACCAAAGGGCAGCCCGGTAAAGAATACTGCATTAACATCAACAGGTGTTGTCCCTTTTATGGATAGATATTCAAACTCAACACGTGAGGTTGCACAAGATGGCAGAAGAGGTGCTTTAATGTTAAGCATCGGAATAAAGCATCCGGATTCGGAAGACTTTATCGATGCCAAAATGGAGCAGGGAAAAGTTACAGGTGCAAATATTTCAGTAAAACTGGATGATGAGTTTATGAAATCTGTTAAAGATGGAACAACATATACTCAGCAATATCCCGTTAATTCAGCTAATCCCACATACAAAAAAGAAATTAATTCGCGTGAACTTTGGAACAAGATTGTTCATAATGCATGGTCATCGGCCGAACCAGGAATACTTTTCTGGGATACGGTAATTAGGGAATCTATCCCGGATGTTTATCCTGAACACGGTTTTAAAACTGTTTCAACAAATCCATGTGGCGAAATACCTCTTTGTCCTTATGATAGTTGTAGATTAATAGCGTTGAATTTATATAGCTATGTTGAACAGCCATTTACTAAAGATGCATATTTTAATGGTGATTTGTTTACCAAACATGCTCGAATGGCACAGCGAATAATGGATGATATTATCGACCTTGAAATTGAAAAGGTTGATATGATAATTTCCAAAATTGATGCCGACCCCGAATCACATGAAATAAAACAAACAGAGCGTAAGCTTTGGGAAAAGATCCGTGAGAAATCCATTCAGGGAAGAAGAACTGGTATTGGGATAACAGCTGAAGGAGATATGTTAGCCGCCTTGGGCTTACAATACGGATCGAATGACGCAATCACTTTTTCAACAGAAGTACACAAATTACTTGCAATTGAAGTGTACCGTGCTTCGGTTGATTTAGCCGAAGAGCGTGGGAGTTTTGAGGTATTTGATGCTACCCGCGAAATTAATAATCCATTCATCCAGCGTATCAAAAAACATGCTCCACACGTTTACGACAAAATGCAAAAGGTAGGCCGTCGTAACATAGCTATGTTAACCATTGCTCCAACCGGCAGTATAAGTATCTGTACTCAAACAACATCGGGTATTGAGCCGGTTTTCATGGTTTCGTACAAGCGTCGTCGTAAAGTTAATCCTAATGATAAAAATGTAACTATCAGTTTTGTGGATGAGGTTGGCGATTCATGGGAAGAGTACAATGTATTTCATCCCAAATTTGAAACATGGTTAAAAATAAATGGGTACGAAATTAAAGATGTAAAATCAAAAAATGATGATGAATTAAACAAAGTCATCAAACAATCACCATACTATAATGCAACATCCAACGATATAAATTGGGTAAACAAAGTACAGATGCAGGGTGATATTCAAAAATGGGTGGATCATTCAATCAGCGTAACCGTAAATATTCCAGAAAATGCTACTGAAGAACTCGTTAGTCAAATTTATTTAAAAGCCTGGGAAAGTGGATGTAAAGGCATGACAATCTATCGGGAAGGATCTCGCTCAGGAGTATTGGTAAAAGGGGATAAGAAAGAAGATAAAGATGATTTCCGTGATTCAATTGCCCCATCACGACCTAAAACCATTGAGGCAGATATTATCCGTTTTCAAAATAATTACGAAAAGTGGTTAGCCGTAATTGGTAAAATAAATGATAAACCATACGAAGTATTTACCGGTAAAGCTGAAGATTTCTATTTGCCACCTTATGTTGAAACAGGCTGGGTAACAAAAGTTAAGAAAAAAGGAGAACGTACTCGGTACGACTTTGAGTTTGACGATAAGCAAGGATATAGAATAGTGCTACCAGCCTTATCGCGTTCGTTTGAACAAGAGTTCTGGAATTATGCAAAACTTATATCAGGAGTATTACGTCATGGCATGCCATTAACTTATGTTGTTGACTTAATTTCAAACCTAACCGTTCCTGAAGATAACATCAACACATGGAAGAATGGTGTTGTGAGAGCATTAAAAAGATATGTGCCAGACGGGACTATTGCTGCAGAAAAATTATGTCCCAACTGCAAAGAAGAAACTGTAGTATATGAAGATGGCTGTTTAATTTGCAAATCGTGTGGCGATACAAAATGTAGCTAATTATATTCCATAAATATTAAAACAAAAGCTGTCGATAAGGCGGCTTTTGTAGTTTTAGAATTCACTTAAATCCATAATAGTTACATTCCTTCAACAACAATACTGATATATGCAATATTTTCATATTTTTGCTTTCCAATTTTTAGATAACAAAATCTAACAAAAAGGAGAGGTGTCCGAGTGGCTTAAGGAGCACGCTTGGAAAGCGTGTGTACGCCAAA
>CALDOI010000283.1 GCA_937912115.1 uncultured Bacteroidota bacterium
TAAGTGTAATTACTATAATTTATTGGATGACAACCGGAAGGAAAAAGAGATTACTTGAAGTTTTTCCAATGCCTGGCATTTCTAAGGATGATATAGATAATGTTAATCGTTTTTCACCGATTATTGCTGATGCAGTTATCAAAAATTCTTTTGAAACATTACATTATCATTTATTGGCACTTAAATCGGTAGAATTATCACCAAATGTTGTATCTACTGAAGAAAAGGGAAAGAAAATATTTGGTGTATGGTCGAAATTAATCCTAAAAAAAGGAGGGCCTGGATCAGTGGAAAGAGTTGGTCGTTTAAAAATGTTCCGAGGGTATCTGTTGTTTGTTATTTTTGTGGTTTCACCAATAGTATCACTATTTTTTTATATCACATGGCCTTTGCTTTTTATTAGGATTCGAAAAAAAATGAAATATTACAGTGGAGTTGATTTAAAAGTAAAGAAGTAATGAGCAATGTTTTTATAAACAGAATAGAAAAGTATATGCCTAATGATCCTGTTTCCAATGATGAAATGGAGGAAAGGTTAGGTTTAGTAAATGGTAATGTTTCAAAGAGTAGAAGATTAATTCTAAGGAATAATGGCATTAAGAATAGATATTATGCCTTGGATAAACAAGGAAATATCACTCATAGTAATGCTAAACTAGCCTCACTAGCGGTAAAAAAACTATTCGATACTGATATATCAATAAGTGATATTGAATTACTCACATCCGGAACATCTTCTCCGGATGCTATTCAGCCTGCACATGCATTATTAGTACATGGCGAAATTGGGGGTGATCATAATCTTGAGGCTATGTCGGCTCATGGAACTTGTAACGCAGGAATGTTGTCGCTTAAGTATGCCTACCTCTCAATTCTTTCGGGTCAGGTTAACAATGCTATTAATGTAGCTTCCGAGAATTTATCATCATGGATGCTCGCACAAAATTACCAGTGCGAGATAGATAAGCGAAAAGAAATTGAAGAAAACCCATACATTGCTTTTGAAAAGGATTTTCTTAGATGGATGTTATCTGATGGTGCCGTAGCAAGTCTAGTTCAAAATCGCCCTAATAATATTGGGCCATCACTTAAGATAGAATGGATCGATGTTATATCATTTGCCAATGAATTGGAAACTTGTATGTATTCGGGATGTGTTAAAAAAAATGATGGAACCATAGTTGGATGGAAGGAACTTTCATCGGAAGAACAACAAATCACATCTGTTTTTACTTTAAAGCAGGATGCGAAATTATTACAGCAACATGTTATAAAAAAGGGGATAGAGCACCTTAAACGTGTTATTTCCGGAAGAGATTTTGATGTAAACTCAATAGATTATTTTTTACCACATCTATCATCAATGTTCTTTAAAAAACAAGCAATTGACGGGTTTATAACTGAAGGAATAAACATTCCGGAGCATAAATGGTTTATGAATCTAACCGAAATTGGTAATGTTGGAGCCGCTTCCGGAATGCTGATGGTTGAAGAGCTTTTTAATTCAGGTAAACTTAAAACGGGTGATAAACTATTGATGATGATACCTGAAAGTGCTCGCTTTTCATATACTTATGCACTTCTAACAGTAGTTTGATGTTGATGCTTCTAATTTGTATTTTGAATGGTTATTCATATATAGCTTAATAATTATGATTGCTGATAAAAACATGGTAAAAAAACTTATACCTCAGGATTATCCTATGATAATGGTTGATGGATTATTGAGCAATGACGACAGTTCAACAATTTCGACACTTACGTTATCGAAAGATAATATTTTTTGTGATAGAGGTTTTTTTCATGAGCCCGGCTTAATCGAAAATATTGCACAAACCGCAGCTCTTCGATCAGGTTATCTGGCATTCAAAAGTAATGAAATTCCAAAAGTTGGATATATTGGATCCGTTAAACGAATGACTATACATAGGCTTCCCTATGATAATGATACTCTTACAACCAAGGTATCAGTTATCACACAATTAATGAATGTATTAATTATTAAGGGTGAGGTTAGAGTTGGCTCAAAACTTATGGCCGAAGGTGAGATGAATATTTTTCTAAATAATTAGCTAAATGAAAACTACTGACGTACCACAGGACGATGCAAATATGTTGCAGGGTAAATTTAAAGAACCCGTTTATTCACTTGACGCTGATGGGAATTTTACAACTGTACCATCTGTTGGATGGAATCCAAAAAATGAGGTAATGCAAGAAGCCTGGGATAATGTGAATATGAAAATTGAAAGGGCAAAACAAGATGTGGTATCAGGTAAAGTAAGCCCAATTGCTTATTACATTGAAAAGAATATTATGGATGTTGGATTGGTTGCCAGCTATATGGGAATATGGAAATACCGCGTGAAAAAACACCTTAAACCAAAAAACTTTATGAAACTAAGTTATGGAATGCTAGAAAGATACGCAAAAGTATTTGATATCACAGTTGAGCAATTAGTAAATATTGAACAATAACCAATTATCATTAACAACCAATAACTAATTACCAATTATCCAATTACTAATGACCAACAAAAAAACAGACATAGAATTAAAGTTCAATCACAAGCAATCAGCCCATTGTGAAAATGGTGCTGTATCTAATTTACTCAGATATTATGAAATTGAATTAAGTGAACCTATGGTTTTTGGAATTGGTTCAGGACTCTTTTTTTCACATATGCCTTTTCTTAAGGTTGGTGGTATTCCGGTTACATCTTTCAGGCCGTTGCCCGGAATAATATTTAAGCGTACTGCCAGGCGACTTGGCATTAAGTTTGAAAAGCATAAGTATTCTAAACCTGCCAAAGCAATGGATGCCTTGGATGAAAATCTTAAAAAGGGAATCCCAACAGGAATGTTAGTTGGAGTATACCATTTAACATATTTCCCCGATCCATATAGATTTCATTTTAACGCTCATAATATTGTTGTTTTTGGCAATAAAGAAAATAACTATTTAGTTAGTGATCCGATAATGGAAGAACCTGAAAAGTTAACCTATGATGAGCTATTGAGAGTGAGATATGCAAAAGGTACTTTCGCTCCTAAAGGACACATGTACTGGGCAAAAAAAATACCTGAAAAGATTGATTTGGAGGGAGCTGTAATAAGAGGAATTAAGCATACATGTAAAGATATGCTTACAATACCAATCCCCATGTTTGGTGTTAATGGGATTAGATTTTTATCTAAAAAAGTAAGAAAATACCCTAATAAGCTTGGCGCAAGAAAAGCTGCATCTTACACCGGACAAATTGTTAGAGCTCAGGAGGAAATTGGCACAGGAGGCGCGGGATTTAGATATATGTACGGAGCATTTTTGCAGGAAGCATCTGTTATACTAAAAAATGATGAATTGAAGAAATTGTCATATGAGTTAGCAGAAATTGGCGACCTTTGGCGTGAGTTTGCTGTAATTACCGGGCGAATTGTTAAAAATCGTAATAAAGCAGATGAAAGCTATGATAAAGCTGCTGACTTATTATTGGTAATTGCCGACAGGGAAGAATCTTTTTTCAAAAAACTTAAAAACAGTATTACTTAGTACCTATGAATCTTGCCATTGAAGTATTAAACCTCACAAAACAATATCGCAACACTAATACATTAGCTGTTGATAATATAAGTTTGACGGTTGAAACAGGTGAAATATTTGGATTGCTGGGGCCAAATGGCGCAGGTAAAACAACAACAATATCAATACTTTGTAGTTTGTTGCAGGGGACTTCCGGAGAGGTTATTATTAATGGAATGAACCTTAAATCTCATTCCAATGAAATAAAAAAAAATATTGGAGTTGTTCCTCAGGATATTGCGCTGTTTCCTAATCTTACAGCTTTTGAAAATCTTCAATTTTTTGGAAATATGTATGGTTTAAAGGGAACAATTCTAGAGACTAGAATATTTGAACTACTTGAAATATTCGGGCTGGCACAAAAGGCAAAACAAAAACTAAAGACATATTCCGGGGGTATGAAGCGCAGAGTGAATCTAATTGCCGGAATCCTACACACACCAAAAATACTTTTCCTTGATGAACCAACAGTTGGTATTGATGTACAATCTCGCAGTGTTATAATGGAGTATTTGATGAGACTAAAGGAAAATGGAATGACGATTATTTATTCTTCTCATCATATGGAGGAAGCTGAAAGATATTGTTCCAGAGTTGCCATAATCGATAAAGGGAAAATAATAATTGTTGGCACCCCTGAAAATCTAATCAAAAACCACACTAATTGTAATACTCTGGAGGATATTTTTATAGAAAAAACAGGAAGGAGTTTGCGTGATTGATATAGCTAAAAATTTAAAATACAGATATTTGTTATTCAATTAAGTGAAGCAAACTTAGTATTACATTATAAACTGACAATGTTAAAATATATAGCATCAACAATAAAGGATTTAAAACTACTATCAAGAGATAGAGCAGGTTTAGCGATGTTGTTTGTTATGCCCTTGGCATTAATTATTATAATGACATTGCTGCAGGATTCTACTTTTAAAGTTCTTGAAGAAAGAAAACTACCATTATTGGTATTAAATATGGATAAGGATACCTTCGGAATAAATATTGTTGAGGGTTTAGTAACATCAAAATTTTTTAAAGTCGTTGATCAGGTTGGAGACAACGAAGAAGCACTGAAGACTCTAAAAGAGAGGGTTTCAAAGGGAGAATTTCAAATAGGTGTAGTTGTAAATAAGAATGCAACAGAGCTTCTTCGGAATAATATTAAATACAATATTGTTAAGCAATTACCCGACGAGGATTCGCTGGTTTTTGGAGATCTGGCGATTAAATTAGAACCTGCTGCAAAAATTGAAATTTATTTCGATCCGATAACGAAAAATTCTTTTAAGCAGTCAATTACCAGTGCGTTAAATGAGTTTTCGTCGGGAGTGGAGGCAAAGGTATTGTTTGGTGTTTATTCATCTTTGCTTAAACAACTACTGGGGATGGAGATGAAAAACAAGGGAGGTTTTGATAAACTCGTTGAAGTACAGACGTTGTATGCGAGTAATGATAATAACATTGTTATCCCAAATTCAGTGCAGCATAATGTTCCGGCGTGGACAATCTTTGCTATGTTTTTTATTGTTATCCCACTTGCTGGAAATATAATTAAGGAAAGAGAAAGCGGAATTTCAAAACGACTTAGTGTAATTGCCGGCTCAAATATGCCAATTATACTGGGGAAAGTAACCACATATTTTTTTGTGGGCATAATTCAGGCGATTTCAATGCTAGCCGTTGGTGTTTGGATTCTTCCTTTGCTTGGCTTACCTCAACTAATTATCGGTGATAATTACCTTGCATTGATAATATTAACAGCTGCAGTTTCATTGGCGGCTTCCGGATATGGTGTTCTTATAGGATCAATAGCTACATCTCAGGAACAATCTTCAATATTTGGATCAATTTCAGTTGTAATACTTGCCGCAATTGGTGGAATTTGGGTGCCTGTATTTATGATGACAGACTTAATGCAAAAAGTAAGTATGCTATCACCATTAAACTGGGCGCTGGTTGGATATTACGATGTTCTCCTGCGTAATGTCGGTATATCTGAAATATTAAGTTATGTATTGTTGCTTATGGGATTCTTTCTTATCTGCATTAGTTGTGCATGGTATTTTAACAGGATTCGGAAAAGTAGTTGATGTTAAATCAAATTATACAAAACCGAATTAGTTCAATTCGTCTGTCATTGGTCAGTTTCGACGACAAAACCTCAAATACCCTACCTAATCACAAACCTGCATTGCCCAACCGTTTTGCCATTGCTTGTTACCATAGTAACATACATCCCTGCATTCCATTTTGTTATGTTTATTGTTGTTTGAGTTTGCATTGGATAAATAATCTCGCCATGGACTTTCCTTCCGTATGCATCATAGCACGATAATACAATGTCACTGTGTTGTTCGGTATTGCCAAGTGCAAAGGTAATGCTGTTAGTGGCAGGGTTTGGGTATGCAGTAATTGGGATATTGGCTAACCCTGCATAGTATTCTGCCGGATTAGGTGTTTCATCAGTTCCAACAATTACCAAACAATCCGTTATATCAATTACCCCTGACTCAATGCCTGAGCTACACAAGCTATCATAGTTGTAGGTGCCGTGGTAAACTGTATCCTGCTCTAGGTTTTCGTTTATTTTATATAACATAAAGTCTTGATCTCCCTGGGTAGAATGATAACCCACTCCAATAACATATTTACTATCATATGTTTTGATTAGTTGACTTGTTCCAAAAGTGTTAGGTCGAGATTGAAGATTATATATTTGACCGCTTGTATCAATAACAAACTCGCCAAAGGGGTTGGGATCTGCATATCCTGGACCATACCGGGTTGATGCTAAAAATAATGTGTCATTTATACGGGTAATATCAACAATATAATTACTTTGTATGTCATGACCTATCTGAGAATTTGTAATGTTATTATATCCCAGTTGCTCTCCGTCCTTGTTAAAAAACATTAAAAAGCTATTGGGATAAAGAGAAGTTCCGCTTCCCTCAGGAAAATAACTTATACCAACTCCCATAAATACACTATCGTTAAGTTGTACTATTGATTTTGCTTCACCAATAATTGTGTCGTTCATTGCAAAAGGGAGTATCCATTTTTCGTTGAATAAACTATCAATCCCAGCAAAAAATGCTCTTAAATATACGTGCTGAGGGTTATCAGGGTACGCATAATAACAATACCCTGAAATATAATACTCACCATTGAACTCGAATACATCCTCACATGAAGGTTCGTTTATAAGCGGGTGGATTGTTTTAGAACCATATGGTTTTTTCCAAAGCAAATCACCATCAGAAGTTATATAATATAAAAACACAGAATTTGTATCACCCATCCCAGTTTCTTCGTGATGGGCTAATGCAAGGATATCTTGATTCTCAAGTAATATTGCATCCTTAAAAAATGCGTAATCATAAGCATTATCAACAAATACACGACACCACAGGGGGTTGCCACAACTATCTATTTTATTAATGATTGGCCAGTTATTAGTATTGTTAATCCATACAGAACCGGCTACAATAATACTGCCTGTACTATCCTGCAATGGAGTACCTGGTACAATTGGTGAATTATCCCATACAAGAAATTTTTCCCAAAGCATATTTCCATTTATATCCGTTTTAATTAACCAATTTCCCCGGTTTTCTTCATATGAAGCACTTATCATGTAGCCCTTGTCGTATAATTGTTCTATTTTCCTAAACGATTCATTTGTATTTGGATATCCAAATACGTGTTGCCACCTTTGCGAATAGCCTAAGGCAGCAACACATATAATAGAAACTACTAATACGAATTTTTTCATTATAACAAATATAGTAGTAATTAATTGACTACCGTAAACTTAACACGTTGAAGTTTTTTAATTTTTGTGTTTAATGTAGCAATGTACCCTTGTGAAATATCCCAAGAATTTTTCATGACATGAGAAGGAATATTTTAAACTCAACCCTACTTAACCACCAGCACCTTTTCAGTTTGCAATAAAGTATTATTCTCCGATAACCTAAACACATATAACCCATCTTCCCAGCTACTAACATCAATATTATGGTTTGCCCTGCCGGGTGGTATGGTTGCATTATAAACCTGTTGCCCCTGTAGGTTTAAAACTACCAACTCCCGTACTTTCATCTTTACAATATTTATTTCCAATCTAACTTTATTTTTTGCAGGATTAGGAAATACTGAAAATGTTTTGAAGTCATCTGCCAACTCTACTATTTCAACAGTAGTAGTGTCAAGTATTATTGTATCAGAAACTATTGGATATGGGCACAAGCTGTCATAGTTAGTAGGTTGGGTGTACAACGTATCAAACTCAAGGTTGCTGTTTAGTTTCCAAAAATGAATATTTAAGTCGGTATTTGCATCATTAACTAAATATGATGAAACTACATACTTATTATCGTATGTTACAAGTGACCTCCCTCGGTAATACTCATGATTATTTAGTAAAGTTCTTTTAACAACATTACACGATGTGTCAGCCTGGTATGCGTAATAGAATGATGAGTCGTATACATCACCCCATCCTGCAACTATAAAAAGTGCTGTGTCGTTCATAACACTTACATCACTAGCTCTGCCAATTACCACACCATCACTCTCATATGGCAGATGTCCGTATATGAGTGTATCTCCCTCAGAGTTTAGCCTATATACTACAGGAGGCCTTCCGGGCGTATTTAATCCATCTTCCCAACCCGTTGAATAAATAGTTCCGTCTGTAGAAACATCTGTCCCCATTGTTATGCCTATATAGAAATCACTTTGGCCATATACCAAATGCCATAACTCGTTACCGGCTGTGTCAATTTTTATAAACATTGGCCTAAGCCATCTGTCGCTGGTATCATATCCGGGTTGTGCCATGTAGTACTCACCTGTAATAATAAAGTTCCCGTTATTATCAGGCACAAAATCACTAGCTAATTCGTTACTCCAGGGATCTGGTTCCCACTCATCGGCATAGAATTTTTTCCATATTATATCACCCTTTGGTGAAAGTTTGTAAACCCAGATACTTTTATACTCAGTTGATCCTCCACCTATCCTTAACAGGTAATTCCCACTTTCCAATTGGTAAATTTCACAAGCAGAATTTATCTGATAATCATTATTTTCAAATATTTTACTCCATTCTTGCTCAAAACACTTATTAAACTTAATAATGAAAGGACGTCCAAACCCGAATTTCCTGGTAAAGCCCGACACAATGTAACCGCCATCATTTGTAGCTGAAATTGCATTTATAACTGTGCCATTATATGGTGGTAAATAATCAATATTTACCTGCCAAAGAATTACGCCATTAATATCAGTTTTTTTTATCATCCCATATCCCTGATCCCACGCTACGAGATCTCCTCCAACGATAATAAAGCCATGATCATATGACTCTATAATATCATATACTTTGTTTTTTTGAAATATGACTGGCCATATACTATCCTGTGCAACAAGTTGTGTGTAAAATCCAAAAAATAATATAATTAAAATAGTTTTCATTTTTTTATATTACTTAATAAGGTTTAACTTACTGCTTTCTAATAATTCATTATTATTAAAAAGAGAAACAATATAAGTACCTGGCATCCATAGGGAGGTATTAACTATTACCTCATTTTGTTTATCAATTATTTCGATACGCTTAACTAAACGGCCATGAATATCTACAATTGATATGTAGCAATCATTAGTATTTGAAAGCAATTTATAAGAAACAATGAAGTAATTGTTTGCAGGGTTGGGCTTTATTATTAAACTTCTGTCTTTATTACTTAAATCTATTTCTAACTCATCATCCTGAATAATAACTGCATTTTTTAATGTAGTATCGGCTTTTGCTAACGATTCGATATAGTTAATTTCACCTGCCCAAACCAACATATTACGTGCATATACACTGGGCATTCCGTTATTATTTTGCAATAATAAATTTAGTTGTGATATTGCAAGGCTATCGGGTAAAACTATAGAATCTGCATCCATTCGTTTTAACAATTGCTTATATGTTATATAATCCAACCTTTCATTTTCCTCTTTAGCTGTAAGCTCAAATTCATATTGAATGTTGTTTAGTATTGAGTCTGAAGAAACTGTATCATTATCCATAAAATACAACCATGCTATGCGATAATTATTTAATAATCCTCCATCCATACTGTAAAGAGCCATTAGGCTGTCGTTTGGATTTAAAATAGTAGTATCAGAAAAGTAAAGGTAATGTAGTTTATTGAATAATTGTGCATACCGGATGTTTTTTTCTGCTAACTGTGCTCGTATTATTTCAATGGTTGACAAGGTGTCTATTCCTTCATTTATTTCAACTCTCATATAGTCAGGCATTGTATTTGTACGATTATCAAGGGCCTCCTGAATTTTGTCAGATTTAGCAGCCTGAGGATTTTCCATAAGCACATCACGTACCATAGCATTTGGCAGTACATTTTCAGCATCAATGGCTGATAACATAACTGTATCACTAAGGTTTGGAGAAGCTTCTAACAACAAATCACGAGTTTCGATACTTTGTGAAGGCATTGAAGTTTGAACGTTAAAATTTAATTCATCAGTATTGTTATTGTCAACTAATATTGCCAGTTCATTTTGAGTACTGTCGATGCTGCTACTGTAATATGACATTTCTGTTTTTAGACTTCCTATTGAACCTCCACTAGCGGTTGGCGGACAACTTATTAGTTTGTTATACTCAATACCAATAACTGGTGTTCTGAATACATTTGTTGTAACTCGACGAGGACGAACAATTTTATCTCCCTCATATTGATGGTAATAATAGACTATAGCCAATGCTTCATCCTGTATGTTTTTCACTAACATAGGATATTCTTCACTAGTAAATGTATTACCCGCAGGGTATGTTGATGGGTTATTTGGTGGATTTGAAGGAACCAGGCTGCCTTGGTTGGCGGCAATCCCTTGATCTCCTGAAATAAAAACATCATAAACATTATCTGTAAAATCATTGCATTTTACGCATAGGCCTCCTGTAGTCCCGGATATTCGGTTAATATTCTCAAATGAGGCTCCATAATACAGGTTTTCGAAATAGTTATTATAAATTAAATTGTCATTTTGACCAGAGTTGTTTACATATAAACCATAATTTTCGGTTGTAGGGCTGGTAATTCCAACAAAGCTGTTGTCTTCTATCTGATAGCCTGTGCATTCATTTAGGTATAATCCATATGAATCAGTACTAATATTCAGGTTAAATGAATTTGAAGTAATAACAGCATTGTTAATTGCTCCTATATATACCCCGTATCTATTATTAATAAATTCGGAATTTGTTATAGTATGAAGTAGGCTTATTGGATCTGTACAGGTGGAATTAATAGCATAGTAAAGGTTTTCGAAGCTACAACCTTTAAATTCATCGCAAGGGTAATTTATGGTTGTACAAACCTGGTCAACAGTAAATGATGAATTAAGGCTACTAATACCTATGCCCTTGCCCTTTACATAATTGTTTTCTACAGCCTTATTAATAAACTTACACCCTGAAATCTCCGGCTGACCATAGTTGCTGTAATTGGTTAGCTTGACAAAAGCTTCGGGCACACCCGGATTTTGGTAATCATCGTTTGTTATAAAAGTACAGTTGTAAATATCACTCAAACTTTCACCATCAAGTTCTTCGAGATTAATGGCTATATTATTATTGATAAAAACGCCACCATTTGCCCTTATAACTCCTCCTGTAAAACCTCGTAATTCAGCTGAACTTGAAGTTCTATTGGCAAGTATTGCAGTTTTGGCATTTTCAATACAACCCTTGTTTGTAATATAAAGCCAACCCTGTTCGCCTGAGTTTTGAGGTTCTTCAGAATCTCCCCATACTTCAACACCCTCCCAGTAATCACCATCGCAACTATTGGTTAGTTTACCACCGTTTATCTCAAGCCTTGCCCCACGCTCAACTATTAGTTTTGCATTTTGATGGAAATAAACCACATCTTTTATAATCAGGTTTGCTCCAGATTTTACAACAACATTACTATTCATAATTCGCGGTTTCGTCCATGTATCTTCTGCTGTAATTTCCAGTTCTGTATAATTAAATTCAGGGCATTCACTAAGCTAAGTATACCATATTCCACCACCAAAAGTTGAGGCGTATAGTCTGCGCTCAGTATGGTTAATTTCAATATCAGTTACCATACGTTGGTAATAAACTCCATCATTATCATTGTAGCTTATATTATCCCATGTAGGGTTTATCTCGGTTCTTTTCCATACTCCAACATCTGTTGCAAGGTAGCTATCACCTGTTATTTCATTAATTACCATTTCAAAAACAGGCAATCCCGGTGGTAAACCACTATCATCTGGTTCAGACAACCAGTTACTACCTTCCTGGTAATAACGATACACTTTACGTGTCCATGTCGGATTTGTTGTGGTTGGTGTAGTTGCGTTATTAAATGTTAGCCACAATTCTTCATCATTATCGGGGTTTAATTCAATATCGGTAATAAATGCACCATACAGCCCAAGTAGGTTTTGGCTAATGTCGCTCCATGTGTAACCTCCATCTATACTTTTGTATAACGCTGAGTGATATTCATTTGGGGATTCGGGGTCCCATGACCAGAATGATCTTATTGTAGAAACATACATTATATTCGGGTTTATATGGGATATCTCGATATCAGTTGGTTGCATAAAAGGGATGCCGACTCCATCTTCATCATATTCAGGATAAATTTCTTCAGCTGAATACGCACTGGTATTTTCAATTACGGAGTAAATATCATCAAACTTATAAAGACCACGAACACCAAAATATATTTCATTTGAATTCCCTGGGTTTTTAATAGTGGGTGGGAATAAATAACTATCCGAAACATATGGTAGTCCATCTAATTCTATATACGTTTTATTAAGCAAATCTTGAACCCTAAAAGTTCCCTGTATGTCGGTCTGATACAAATATTGGTCATAAAGATTATCAAACATTACTGCTCCACCATCACCTCCTGCATATCTATAAAGTTTATCATCTTCTCCATCATAAACATACCCACCTATATCCTGACAGTTAAATGCAATTTTACCTTTGTTTCCGCTGGCGCTAATTGCATAAGCTTCTGAAATGTTCAGTTCCGTTTCACTAGTTGACCCAATTAAACTTAAGTCGGTAGTTTTCCATTCTTCACCATAAGGTCCCATGCCAGTATATTCAGCTTTTGAAATACCACCATCACAGGCAATGAATAGATACCATTCTGTATTTAGATTATAAAATAGTATATCACGGACATCATCATGTAAAAAATTATTTTTTTCAAAATTAGCCTCTGTAATTTGGTAACCAATATAATTTCCTGTTGATAAATCAGGATGTATTGCTAACATTTGTAAACCACTAGCATATAACCTGTCTTCAAATACAGGGTGTACTTTAAGATTTATTTTACCGCTTCCTATTCCTAAAGATGAGGTGTTGTATCTTTCGTATAGATGAGTATAACTACCGCCCAAAGCAGGATCATAGATACTAATACGGACTTTGCTTTCTCCGTTGCTTTTGTAGGGATATAAAAACCACACTTTTCCGCCGTATACATCATTTGCATCCATAACGCAAGTAGTAACTTCACTTAAGCCGTTGGTTACATAAGATGTGATATCGTTAGTCCATGTATCAGTATTACCACTTTCAGTTGACTTAAGAATAATTGTTCCCGAAACGTACATTACACTGGGGGTCACAGGGTCAAAGATAATATCCTCAAATCCTTCGTCTCCATCATTAAGTTGAAAAAACGATGACTTATCACATACTATATCCCAACTCCATGTACCAGAGTAGGTACCTTTTAGGATATAGCATTTTGTAAGTACGAAAATAATATTATCATTTGTGGGATGAACTATAACCTTACGGGGCATCTTTTTCTTACTCATTGAAGGGTAGAAATTTGGGATATTAATTTCAACAGGGCTCCAACTCCATGTGCCGGAGTAGGTTCCTTTATACAACCCATTAGAATATTCAGAGATATTGGTATTAGTAATAGCATAAATATCGTTTATGCTGTTGAAACACATACTTGCAATGCCATTTATTTTAGGTTGTTCTTTTGTAATACAGTACCAGTTATTTCCTTTGTCACTGGTTTGCCAGATTCCATTATTGTGTGTTCCTGCATAAATATTATAATTGTATACATCAATGTATTTAATGAGTAATTTATTTACCCACCCTTTTCCAAATCCATTATTTGATATTGATCCTGCAATTGGATAGCCAGTTGGTGCATAATAGTTCCAATTCACTAAGCTATTCGGGTTTTGTTGATCGTAATAGCTATTTACACAATTAATATAACTATCGAGAGTTCCGGTTTCATCCAATCGCAGCTGATTAAAACCCTTCCAACGGAGATAGCTTTTGTATCCTGTTCCCTGCATACTGTCGGCTCCTCTAACATCCAATAAAGAGTCGTAATATACATCCTTAATTTGGGTAATATAGAAGTAGTTTTCGGTTGAATCGGCAGATGATTGTGACATGATGCTATTTTGTATAACCAGTGTCAAAACAAACCATATTAATACTTTAAAAGTGTTGTTAATTAATTTTTGTTTTTGTGCAATTCGAGGGAAAGGATTTGATTTTTTCATTTTTTTTAGGTTTTTAAATTAGTAGTAATAGTACTATTACTACTAATTAGTACCCCAAAAAAGTTTTTTTATACCATTTTTTGGAATTATTTATGAAAATGGGGCTAATTTATAATGAATATATATTAGGGTTGTTAATTAGGGTGGTATGAACAATAAATGAAAATGTTTTCTTCATCGGTTAATATAAAACTTGCATTATCATTTCGATATCAGATTGTACAACGGATAGCAAGATTAAAACAGGATACAACTTGAAAATCATATTCGTTCAATTCGTGGAATTCGATGATAATAAACAAAAAACACCTGTGGACGCTTGCTTTAGTTTAATATTTTCAAAAAGAATCCTAATTTCCCTACTTTTGCATGCAATTATTTAAAATAATGAATAAAGTACTTAAGGATAGAACAGAGGTTAAAGTACGTTTTGGTGAAGTAGATTCCATGGGAATTGTATGGCACGGTAACTATGTAAAATACATTGAAGAAGGGCGTGAATCGTTTGGTAAAAAATATGGCATATCATATTTGGATATTTACAGTAACGATGTTATGGCCCCGGTTGTTAACATGAATATCGACTTTAAAAAACAGGTTCAATATGGTGACATACTAATCGTTGAAACCGAATTTATTGAAAGTCCTGCGGCTAAGATAATTTTCAAATTCAGAATTTATCGAAAATCAGATAATGAGCTGGTTGCCACCGCCGAAAGCACACAGGTTTTTATCGATTTGAATAGAGAAATGATTTTGTATCCTCCCCAGTTTGTATTGGATTGGAAAAAGAAAGTAGGACTTATAAATTAATTATTAATGAGCTTTTTCCTTGCCGATAATATAATCTCATCACTTGGTTTTAATACAAAAGAAACCTTCTCATCCTTACTCTTAGGTGAAATAGGAATTAAACAAATAGATAATAAAGAATATTATTCTGAAACATTTCCTGCTTCAATGATAGATGAGAACAGGCTTAATGTTGAATTTAAAAGAGTAGCAGAAAAATATTCAAATACTTCCGATCACACAAAGCTTGAAAAAATGCTTATTGTATCAATAGATGATGCATTATCAAGTACCGAGGTTAACATTGTATGTGACAAAACAGCAATTATATTATCAACTACAAAGGGAAATATTAATTTGCTGGCATCCAATGAGAAGGATTCATTTGAAAAAGAGAGGGTATTGTTATGGAAACTAGGTGATGTTATTCGCAACTTTTTTGGTAATCCCAACCAAACAATTGTAATTTCAAACGCATGTATTTCAGGAGTTCTTGCAATTAATACTGCAGCAATGTATATAAATTCGGGCTTGTACGATAATGTTGTGGTTACAGGTGGTGATATTGTAAGTAGATTTGTTGTAAGTGGATTTATGTCGTTTTTGTCGTTGAGCCCAACCGCTTGCAAACCCTTCGATGAAAAAAGGGATGGTTTATCACTGGGAGAGGCTGCTGCTACAATAATTCTTGGTAACAGCACTGATGATGAACAGAAATTAGTTTTTAAAGGTGGAGCATCTGCCAATGATGCAAATCATATCTCTGGTCCATCACGCAATGGAGAGGGGTCTTACATTGCCATTAAAAAGGCGATTATCGAAGCAAAAATATCTACTACTGATATTGATCATATTTCAGCCCATGGCACCGCAACACCATATAACGATGAAATGGAGAGTATAGCAATCGATCGACATAATCTTTGTGCCGTTCCAGTTAACAGCATAAAAGGTTATTTAGGCCATACTCTTGGTGCTGCAGGTATTGTTGAAACTGCGATTCTTCTTGAAGAGATGAGACAGAATACCATATTAAAAACCGCAGGATTTAATAATCTTGGAGTTAGTAAACCAATTTTTGTAACCGATAGAATTATCAAAAAAGATCTGAATTGCTGTTTAAAAATGGCCTCGGGTTTTGGCGGAAGCAATGCTGCATTAATAATCTCTAAAACAGAAAGTTAAAATGGTTGATTTGAAGATAAGCAGGTATTGCCATATTATGGATAATAAAGTGTTTGTTGATGGTAGTTTGCGCTTTGAAGATAGAGATGCTATAGGACTTAAGCAGTTTACAAAATCAATATATCGTTTTCTTGCTCCATCTTATAATAAGTTTTTTAAGATGGATGAAATTAGCAGACTTGGGTTTTTAGCGGCTGAAGTGTTGTTAAAGGATGTTGATTTAACAGACTACAGTTCTGATGAAATATCAGTTATACTATCCAATTCAGAATCCACACTACTTACTGATCAAAATCACCAAGATTCAATCAACGATTTCGATAACTTTTTCCCAAGCCCATCTGTATTTGTTTATACCCTACCCAATATTATGATTGGAGAAATTTCTATAAGGCATAAATTCCAAGGAGAAAACACATTTTTTATTGTTGAAAATTTTAGTGCAGATTTAATTGCCAATCATATCAATAACTTATTTTTGACGAATAAATCAAAAGTATTTGTTGGAGGTTTGGTAAATCAATCAAATGACAACTATGAAGCCTTTGTATACCTGGCTTCTGATAAAGGGCATTTGCAACATAATGCGTTGAAAATAAAAAGTTTGTATAATAATAAGATTGAATATTGAGATGGAAGAACTAATTGAAAAATTAAAAGTGCAGATTATAGAGCAGTTGAACCTTGAAGATATGGAGCCTGATGATATAAATCCTGAAGAACCTCTCTTTGGTGAAGGACTTGGATTAGATTCCATCGATGCGCTTGAATTAATAGTACTTCTTGAAAAAGAATATGGTATAAAGATTCAGAATCCTAAGGATGGTCAAAAGATATTTTTCTCCCTAAAAACAATGGCTGAATTCATTCAGGAGAATCAAAAATAATGACCAGGGTTGTAGTAACAGGTATTGGGATAATTAGTTCCATTGGTAATAACCTTCAGGAAACCTACAAATCACTTATTGAAAAAAGAAGTGGTATCAGTAATATTGAAATACTTGATACCAGGCATAAAGGTGATTTCTTGGTGGGAGAAGTTAAATTATCCCACGAGCAGTTAATAGGAATAGCCAATGTTAATCCAAATTTGCCCTGGACAAGAACTGCCGTACTTGGAATTATTGCTGCTAAACAGGCAATAGTTGATTCAGGAATAGTAAATAAAAACAATATGGCCCTTGTTTCCGCTAGTACAGTTGGAGGGATGGATCGTAGTGAGTTATACTACAAAGATTTTCTGGGTGAAGCTGTTCATAAAGATTTTATTGATAGTCATCATGCGGGGAATAGCACAGAAATGATAGCTGAGCAATGTGGGTTGGGTGGGTTAATAACCACTATTAGTACAGCCTGCTCATCATCATTAAACAGTATTATGTTTGGTGCAAGGTTAATTAAAAACGGTATTGCCAAAACTGCTGTTGTGGGTGGAACCGATGCCCTCTCTAAATTCACACTAAATGGTTTTAATACCCTGATGATTCTTGATAAGGAACTTTGCCGACCAATGGATAATTCACGAATGGGGTTGAACCTGGGGGAAGGAGCTGCATATCTGGTGCTGGAAGAAATGGAATCAGCAATTTCATCAGGTAAAAATATTTATGCTGAAGTCAGCGGATATGCAAATTCAAATGACGCCCATCACCAAACGGCTTCTTCTGAAAATGGTGAAGGACCTTTTCTTGCAATGAAAGGTGCCTTGGATTCTGCAAATATATTACCTTCAGATATTGATTATATCAATGTTCATGGAACAGGAACTGATAACAATGATTTAACCGAAGGAAAAGCTATTTTAAGACTATTTGGTGAAAATGTTCCCTCATTTAGTTCAACCAAAGCATTTACCGGACATACGCTTGGAGCTGCAGGCGTAATAGAATCGGTTATTTCCTTATTGGCACTAAAAAATAGTTTTATCCCACCGAATATTAATTTTAATATGCCAATTGATGAGATTGGAATTAGTCCGGTTTCAAATTTAATTAAGTTAGATAATTTTAATCATGTACTTACTAACTCATTTGGTTTTGGAGGTAATGATTCATCGGTTATTTTTTCTGCTATCAGGAACAATAATTTTGCGTTAAATAAAAAGAATAAATCGAACAAAATTAAGCCGGTTTATATAAACGGCATATCATGTGTTTCACCACAAAATACGCTTGAAAGTAATGCTTTTTTTGAGGAATTATTGGAAACCAATGATAGATATTTGCAGATTCAACAACCCAACTATCGCGATTTTATTAATCCTAAGTTGTTACGCAGGATGAGTAAGATTGTACGCATGGGTATAGTTTCAGCATCGGTGGCAATAAAAGATGCTAATATCGAAAACCCCGATGCAATATTAACAGGAACAGGAATGGGATGTCAGGTAGACACCGAAAAATTCCTAAACTCAATGATTGAAAATGATGAAGGGCTATTAACACCCACATCCTTTATTCAATCAACACATAACACTGTAGGAGGTTCCATTGCACTTGGTATTCAAAACCACAACTATAATCTAACATATGTACATAGAACTTTTAGTTTTGAAAGTGCCCTTCTCGATAGCCTTTTGTTACTAAACGAAAATAATGCAAAAAATATACTTCTTGGTGGATTTGATGAAATTACCGAAGAAAGCTGGTTGATTAAAACAAAGATCAATCATTATAAGAAGGAACAAGAAAACAACCTGAATATATATACGAGTGATCAAATAGGTTCTCAGGCTGGCGAAGGGAGTTCGTTTTTTGTGATTTCGAATGAAAAGACTGAAAATACTTATGCTAAAGTGGTTGGAGTGGAAATGTTTTTCAAGCCAAAAAAACAAACCCTAATTGAGGATAAAATTTCAGATTTTCTCTTATCTCATTCACTATCTATTAGTGATATAGAGCTTGTTATACTTGGGTATAATGGTGATAAAGAATTTGATAGTATATATTGTGATCTTCAAGATGGAATTTTCTCAAATATCGCAATAGCCCATTACAAACATCTATGTGGTGAATATGATACATCATCTGCATTTGCAATGTGGTTAGCAGCCAAAATCATCAAAGAAAATAAGGTTCCGAAAACATTATTAAGAAAGGGAAACAATAAAGGTGAGATCAGAAATGTACTTATTTACAATCATTTTAGAAATGTTAACCATAGTTTAATTCTATTAAGTAACTGATGCTGATAAAGGATTTCTATAAAGTAGTTGAGGTAGCTGTTGATGAACTAAATATAGTTGCTGCCATCAGTCTTAATAAAAACCATGAGGTTTATAAAGGGCATTTTCCAGACCAGCCTGTTGTACCCGGAGTAATCCAATTACAGATTATAAAAGAGATACTGGAAAACCATATGGAAAAGAAACTCTTAATGAGTAATCTTATTCAGGTTAAGTATCTTATCCCCATACTTCCGGGCAACTATCCTCAATTATTGGTTAGCATATCAAAAAAAAACACCGATGAAAAATCAATTAGGATTGATGCTTTCATCGGTATTGATGATGTTGTTTTTTCAAAAGCTAAATTAGCTTTTAAGTTTTAACAAGTTATCAAGTAAACACTTTCTCTAAAATGCTTTTTTCTTAATTAGCATCTGTCCAAATTCTTTTGCAGCTTTTGCATATGCCTCAGCGATCCTGCTTCCTGTGTCAAAGTCAGTTCCAAAAATCATCTTGCCCGGGGATTTTAATACTGTAAATGTTGCTAATATATTATCAGGCTTGTCAATTTCAAAGAATGTTATTTCCAGATTTATATATGCATTTTTTCGAGAAACTCCAACATTGTATCCGGGCTCAATAAATGTTGTAACAACCTTCATCTCATATTTTGCCTTCTTGTTATTCTCTTTTACGCTAATACCTTTTTCATTAAGTACATCATTAATTAGCTCAATAAATTTTGGATAATAATTGTTAATTGGATCCGCTTTCCACGATTTAACCCATTTTTCACCAGCCCCGGCTTCCTTGTCGTTGGCCTTGTCCCTTTTTCACTTCAATATACTTTTCCTGAGTATACTTGCCCACTTTCAGATCAGGAGCTTGTTCAAAACTAACACTTAGCTCTGTTTGTCAATTTATGGTCACAAAAAAAACGACCACCTGATGGTGATCGTTTTCTACGCTCCTCCTCTTGGACTCGAACCAAGGACCCTCTGATTAACAGTCAGATGCTCTAACCAGCTGAGCTAAGGAGGAATATTCCCGTAATTTGGAGGCGCAAAGATAAATAATATTCCAATTATGCAATTATTTTTCACACTTTTTTTTTCTGGTCTTCATGGTTCTGTCTTTTTCCTTGGTAATTAATGGAATTAGGAGATTATTTTTTAACAATTTGTGAAAAACTAATTGATCCGTATGCTAATAATAGCAGCTATTTCGTGTATTTTTACCAGTTATGCTATTAATTTTATCTGATATTTATATAAAATAATAAATGGCTCATCAAACAAACAACACATCTTATTTGTTAAAGCTCTTATTCTTAATTTGTTTAGGAATATTTTACCTTGTTGGTGTCAGTCAAAATATCGAAGATATCACGATTACAATAACCTTTGAAAGTGATACAGCAAGCTATAATACCTATATAGCCCCATTAAAATACAACAAACGGTTTGCCCTAAGTATGCAAGTTGATGCAGGTAATAGTTCAATAATCGACTATGGATTTCCAGTATTTGAAGGTGGTACAATCGATGGTACAACATATACCGGGCTACGATATTCTGATGGTTGTGGCAATTCTCACTCTTTTAAAATGTCATCTGCTATTTATATGTTTTCCGGAGATGATATCACCGGAATGGATATACATAACGACCCATCTTCTCCTATAATTACTTGGGAAGAATTAAACATTCTTTATAATCATAACTGGGGAATAGCCAATAAAGGGATTAATGGGAATAATAGTCTTACAACAGGGTTTGTAGATTATTCTATTGCTCGAAACACAAGTTATTGCAGAAGAAAGATGCAAAACGTATCGCCGGGAAAAACTATTACTAATATGTTTGTTAATCCGGGTGGCGTTGAAGGTTGGTCCCAGCCAGCATTTGACCTTGGCAGTATTTGTGCATTTAATAGTGTAAGCACCTTTCCTCTGGGCTTGAGTGGAGGTAATGTTAACGAAACAGGGGTTATTTGGAATTCTGACCGTTATGATCTGTATAGAATAAAAGCAGAATCCGTTAATATTGTTGATTTGGCTGATACAATGTCAGTGCGTAGTATTGATAGCGTAAATTATTGGAGTCCAATTTATACAATGTCAATAGTTGATGATTATGGTTTCGCAAACTTTGTGTCAGATTTTAATATTATAGCAGATACTTATGGAGTTAATGGAACAGATGAAATATTAATGACATCTAATGAGGAGATAATGGACTACTTATTATTACGTGATGCAGTTTCGGTTTCTGAAAATATTTTAGGTAATCAAGTCACTCTTTCTTTTGGTGGAAGTTTTCCCGATTATTTGCTTTACTACGATCTATCCTTAGTTATTAATTCAGATGTTACAATAACTGATATTTCTGTTAATGGAACCGATGATTTCTCCATTTCAGAAATAGGGTTGTTAAATGGATTAGTAAATTTTAGTTGGGATGGGAAGGTTATTCCCACAAACGAAGAATTAGCAGTTAGTTATACAAACCTAGCAACATCTTCAAAAACCAATTTCGATGCACTAATTGCAATGGATTATATTTCTACACTTAATTATGGCGAGTTTAAATTTGGTTTGGTTGAAGATCTTTGCAGTAATGTACCCGGAGCACCATACGATAATGGTTTCTGCGAAAGCGGATACCCTAATTCAGTTCTAATTACCGGAGATAGTATTATTACAAAGGGTTACTCAGGCGAGTTGATAGCAACCGAAATGCTTGATAGTTATCTGTGGAATACAGGAGAGGTAACGCGTTCTATTATTATTGATCCGACTGTTGATTCAAAATTCTGGGTAACTTCTCTTACGAAATATGGGAATACTGTTAGTGATACTATTGTTGTTTTTGTTGTTGATAGTTACATAACGAACAACTCACCTCTGGAAGTAAAACATCTTATTGGCGAGCCGGATAGTTTGTGGGTTGAATTGGTAGATGGAGTAACTCCCATGTGGAGTACAGGTTCCAGCAATAATTACATAATTGTTGATCCGGATGAAACTACTTTTTACACACTCTATGTTATTCTTGTAAATGATACTGTTCAAGAATTGGAATATGAAGTGATAGTTGGTAATTTTCTGGAATTTACATACGACACTGTATGCCAGGGACAAACTACAATCCTCACAAACACATCAATTATAAACGACACAATATCAAAAATCTTGTGGGATTTAAATGGTGATACTCATTTTGATGATGCAGAGGGGGAGGTAGTAACATATATATTTGGCACTAGTGGTGAACATCTTGTTGGAATGCGGATTTATTTTAAAAATTATCCAATGGATGTTATTTATAATCCGGTACCTGTTGGAGGATTACCTAATGTTGATTTTGATTTTGAGAATAATTGTTATGGATCAACAACATTGTTTTATGATAAATCAACTGTAAGTATTGGTATTATTGATAGTTGGTTCTGGCGATTCGGAGATGGGAAAACCGATAGTTTTCAAAACACAAGTAACTATTATGCATTGCCAGATAGTTATGATGCTACACTAATTGCGTGGACATCAATAGGGTGCAAAGATTCTATCCAAAAACTTGTTGAAATTATCGAATCCCCAAGCATTGTTCTTAAAGCACCAAATGATAGTATAATAG
>CALDOI010000284.1 GCA_937912115.1 uncultured Bacteroidota bacterium
AAATAAATAGTCGAGATGAGGTGGAATAAATGAAGCATCATACCCTGAGTATGACGAAGTTGGTGATTTATGGGTTGATATTTTGAAAGGACTAATATCAATAACTATGATTCTGTATATCTCATAATAGAATTTATAAATGAATAAGTCTATATAATTTATTGAATACACAACAGGTTGAAATAAATAATCAGCAAAAACAGAGTATTTGTTTGATTTTTCTATTATGGTTTTGTTACGCGTTACAAAATCAGAAAAAGCGGCAACATCCATTTTGTCACTGGAAAGTAGCACGTTATCCTGAGAAGGAAAAAGTAATGTTATGTTTGTATTCTTCTTTACACTCGTAAAAAACACCTTGCCAGGTCCATCATAATATAGTTTATATGATAATGAATAAATAATGAATAGAATCATCAGCTTTAATAAGTATAGTTTTTTTGAGGAAAACACTTTCGTTTTAAACTGAGTTTCAAGATTTCTTGCGATTAGTTTAAAGATGTCCTCAACATTTAAATCATCATTACCCAAATTAATCTTAATAAAAAATCTATGCGAAAAATTGAAATGTTGTTTTATAGGTGAATAGATAACTTCAACTACTGATCTTAACCATTTTACAAAATCATTTTTACTGACATATTTTTTCTGAAGACTACGATAGTTAGCGAACCTTTGCTGAATAACATCAATTATTGTAGGTGTAATAGCGATTAAGTATGAAATAAATATTGATTGATATTTCCCGTTTAATAAATTAAAAATATCAAAAACAAAAAAATCAATTATAAAGCATATAATAATTAAATATATAAACTGTGTGAATCTTATAAATCTCGTGTTTATAACATAGTCACGTCTAACAATCAAACTGTTGTAAAAGAATAAGCCTAAAAATAGTCTAAAGGTTCTCCATGATTTAAATATATCAATGAATCTGGCTTCAGATCTCAGTGAACTTTGATCATATAAATAATATAAAAGTATACCATACCCGGCAAGGATGTTTATTGCTAAAAATGTAGTGCTAAAAACAGATGTAATGTCGAGTTTTTCCCCAATATATTGAATGAAAATTACCGCAAACAGGAGTAAAATATAATAATGTGTTATATAATGGATTCTATCAGGCGTTGTAATACTACTTATAACTTTATTAACAAAACTTGATTTCCCGGCTCCTCTGTAACCTGTTACCAGATAAGCGCCTGTTTTGGTTTTGCTTTGAGATAATATCACTTTAAGTCGATCTATTATCCTTTCTCTTCCTATAAACCTATTGTCAATATTATCGGCCTCTGATGGGCCATGAAAAAAAGAATAATTGTGTAATTCAATATATACTTTTTTAACCTTTGATGAAAAATCATCTAGTATGGTTTTATTATTCTTACTGGGACCTTTCTTTTTCATTTGTGAATTCTTTCTTATTTCTACGTGCAACATTAAATTAATTGAAATATACATCCGGCTTGCTTCAAAGCACCATGCAATGTATTAATATTGTAATAAAATGATTTTTCACATACCCTATTTTACATCATTGGTTAACAATTCATTATTGTCCATATCTTCAATAACTATATCAATAAACTTATCAGCCAATATGCCTCGCACTCTTGTTTTTGCCAACCATAAAAAAGTATTTGTAATTGGTTTAACAGCCGCAACCGATAATGCTTTTTTGAACCATGATTTTTTGCGAATTTGTTTTACAACATCATTTTGAATTTTCTCTGTACCAGGTTCTTTACCATTTGTTATATTTTCGATTAATACAGAAATTCTATTTTTCAGACTTTTCTTAAGCCCTAATAAATAACTTAACTTGATTTCCGAATATTTAAACCTATCTTCTGTAAAGTTTTCTTGCTTCTCTAGTTCGTATGATTCCGTTAATATATTGTAAACAACCCTTATGTCCGGTATTATTGGGAGATACTTTACATTTTTTACATCAACTTGAAACGATTCAGTTATCCCTGTGTAACCAAAATCAATTATCGAATTTTTTGCATCAACCGGCACACTAAAATATTTCTTTAAAAACTGTTGACAATTTCTACGTCCAAGTAAGAAGTCATGTTTTCTAAATTCCTTTGAGAAAAATCCTCCAAATCCACCCATAGATCCACATGCTATATGGTTTTCTTTTTCCCTGTTGGCACCTGACCGGGTTGGCATTATCAGAAATCGGGTATAGTCATCACCTCCATATGCAGATTTCAGTACGTTTTCTTTCATTCTTAGTTCATCTAACATAGATGAAACAATTTTTGGTACAATAAACTTGAATGCTTTTAATGGGTAATAATTAACTTCAGGTAATTTATTGTGGTTAGGAAAAGGGTCAATCATTAATACAGTTGATTCAAAATCTTTTGCTGTAATCTTTCTTTCTTCTTCAGTAGTTTTTAGCTTTTCATCCAGTAATCTCTGTGTAAGCTCAAAAGGATCATTATTAATAGTACCTCCATCAACATTTAATGTCTCAAATATATCATCATTATTAATGGTATGAAGATTTGACCGATTTCCTAAATTTAGGTATTTGTTATCAACTATATATTTCCCCAATCTTTTAATAATTCTTGGTTCCAGCCCGATAGGGAAACCTCCGGTAGCCATTGCACTCTGAACAAGTATGTCCTTGTTGTATCCTTCATCATTCTCAAAGTGAAAAGGTATTCTACCATCTTTATTGTATTTTTCACTTGGGTTTAACTGAAAATGAGCTATGTCGAAATGTCTTTTCATCCTGTGCAAACGAGAATAAGATTTGGTATTGAATTGAATTTCGAATGGTATTCCTCTGAGGTTTGTTAAAGTTGCAACTACTTCAAGGTTTTTGTCAAAATACGGTCTTCTAATCTCAGTATCTCTTTTAACATTGTTTATATGCCTGATTGCTATAGTTTTTATGAAGTTTGAATTAAACAATGATTTTACTTCTTTCTGTGGATTAACTTCCTTATTATTATCAATATCATCAGTTGAAAGCATTGCACTCATCATATCATGCCCATTCTTTTCTGTTAGGTTTACCCATGAGTTGTATAGAGGGTTTTGTTCAAGTATGCTATTATTATCATTCTCGATATCCTTTTTGCGAACATGTTCAAACTTGTTATTTATCAATGCAGAAGTCAGAATAGCCGTCATACCCCCAGCCGAAGCACCACTCAATACATCAATAACAACATTGTGTTTGGGTATGCCACTAATTTTGCCATCTTTTTGGAGTTTTTTAGCTTTTTCCCAGTTTTCCAATGATTCAAGTAAATAGTCAATAACTCCAGCTGTATAGGCTCCGGCAGAAATTGCACCGGCCATACAAATTCCTAAGTGTAAAGTTTTTTGTTCTCTCATTGTATTTCTTTTTATAAGTTATTATCACGATATTTATATCCGAATTAAATCAATTCAGTTGTAAGCTTATTATGTATTGGCATCCATGTAATGCTGGGCTTAGCATGTTTTTTTTTATCTCCAATACAGCCTCCGTATTTATTTAGATTTAGCAACACAAGTTTTTTAAGTTTTAAAAATAATTTGAAGCAAATTCGATATTAATATATGCTTCCAAAATATCCTCTTTACTATCATCAGGCATCCATAATAAGTCCAAACCGCCCCTACGCTCAATCTCATCAACCGTTACCTGTTGTACTCGGTTTTACTAATAAACTCTGATAAAGCAGGAGCTATCATCCCCTCTTGTATAATTAGTATCGAATCTGTAAAAGCTGTGTTAGCATCATCATACAGCATCACATTAAGATCCTTTGAATAGATAGCTATTAGAAAAGTATTAGATTTTACAGCAAAAAAATGAGCATCTGCTTTCTTTATAATATTTGCAACACCTCTATTAGATGGAACCTCATTCTGTTTTAATAGTTCAAGGTATTTCTCATAATTCAAGGCTGATAAATCACCTTTATATTCACCAAAAAGAATTAGGTTACCTCTTAACTTAACATTTGCAGATGATAGATCCATTACAAATTCCTCCAGATCTTTGTTTTTTGTTTGAGTCTGAGTGCACTCACTGATAAACAGTAACCCAATACTTAATAAAATTAAATGTCTTTTTCTCATAATTATTCTATTTTTTCCAGAATACTGGGATTAAATCTAGTTTGTTATTAGCTAATAAACGTCCTGTGTCCAAATCTATCAAAGGAATATCATCTTTACTAAGTTTTGTACCACCTTCGAACACATATTTTTGGGCTTTTTGTGCAACTTTTATAAACTTTGAATAGAATTGGGGGATGCAATCTTTGAAGAAATCAATTTGGTCTACATGTAAGAAATTTATACTCCTATCTTTGGGCCTTTGTAATATCACTGCTAATTCTCTATTTATATCTTCTCTATTTCTATAACTAAAGGTATTAGCTTTCAGGTTTCTATAAATCCTGGGATTATCACCTTCTGCAACCTCAAACATCCTCTCTAACCCATTTATCCAACCAAATATCTTCTCAGCGGAATAGCGCTCAGCATAAGTATCATATATTAATTCACTAAATACTTCAATTATCATTTCAGCAGAAGCATAGTTTACAAAGTCTCCTAATCCATCATGAATATTGGTATAATTCAATTCGGAAGAAAGACCTGATCCTCTGGTTAGTTCTTCCATGAAAAGTACGTCTAGCTGCATTTCAAGTGATCTGTGTTCAGCCTGATTTTCTGAATAATCTCCTACCTTATCTCTAACGAATGGATGAATTATACCATCGGCAAAAACATGAGAGATATAACCTAGGAAGAAGGAGAACATATGATAATGGGAATTCAAATTAATTTTCCCTTTTAGTGATTCAAGTTTCTTCAACGATCGTAGAGGTATTTGATTTGTTTTTCTATAATGAAAATTATCTGCAAGAGGACTCTCATTTGAGAAAAAGAAATCGTCGTCTGCAATACTTGCATAAGGTAGATCAGGAGCCACTGCGCCTACCAGAAATGAATCGGCACCAAATGCAAGAATATTTTTCAAAATCCCATCAGGGATTTCATCTTGTAACTTCTTTGTTAACAAGATATGCGTTAGTCCACTAGCCATATTTTATTATTAGAGTTTATTTTAAAAACTTACAAAGTTGAAAAAATGGCACGCCGATATAAGTTCTGACGTACCATATTCTCCAAACATTTAGCAGGTAATAGACCTAAAAAAAGATCATTTGCACCCATTCTTAGAACAGGTAATTTTTTCGTGTGAATCAACCCAGTGACTTTGGTTATCTTTTGTGTCGAATCCACAACCGGTTTTTCCACCCTTTTGTCCTTTATGGACTTCTCTTGTTGGTAAATGTTTTACTGCCATAATATTTGATTTATTTAGTTAAAATTGCTTGCATGCAAATAGTTGCGAGCATAGCTTGCTTATTTTAGAAATTAATTTGTTGGCAAGAAATTAATAATTCGCTCAGATTCATTTCGGATTGTCGAATATGAGGAATCGACACTAATAAATATCTCTATGTTTAGTGTAGATTAATATATGACAGATGTTCATAGTTAACCACCTTATTTATCTACTTCTAATATTTCTCTGTGTACTTCTATCAGGCCTGATTTATGATCCGTTGTAACCACATGTTTCTCTGCTGAATCTGTTTATTCAGTTACTTCTTGTCTCTTTCTGGTAATTCAAAATAATAAAAAAGAGCATCTTTTTCTTCTACTTTCTCCTGAATTCTTGTCAACATAGCTCGCTCAGACGTATGATGTTTTTCCCCAAAGACAATTACAATTAAATTCGAGTATTTATATTTCATGTAGTCGTCAATTTGACCTGATAACCTATGAAGATTAGCTGTTTTAAATAGTGATTTTGCTATTTTTAATTCTAATCCTACTTTTCCATTGCCAATATCGAAATCAATCTTAGTTGCATTTATTCCTTCAACTCCGTATTCATCTATAACATTTACATAATACTGCTGTAAATGCTTCTTCAATTGATTTTGAATAGATTTTTCTGTGTAACCTTCTTTTAAGTTTTCACTATATTCAATTTCAAACAGCTAATATTTTTCATTAAATGTGCTCACGTTCATTTAACCCCTATCAGCCCAATGACTTACACATATTGCCATAGGCTATATTCTATTTCTGATTTCTTATTTCATTCATTAACTTTGAAATATAATTAGTTACAACTCCAGTAAAATCAGAGATAAACTTGATAGATTCTAATGAAACAATTCTTTCCGATTCATAATATTTTACATATTGATTTGCTTTAAGATAGTCTATCAAATTCTTTTGTTTAGCTACGTTCTTCTTTAAAATTCCATTATTATGTGCTATTGAATTCCGAATATTTTGATATTTCTTGATTTCTTGCCATTCAGGTTGAATAGCAGATAGATTTACATTAATTACTTTTTCAATATATTTTCTGCATTGATCAATATAACTTTTTGAAGAAATATCATTCACAGTTTGTTGTACATTTTCTTCACTCCGGCAGTAAGCACATATCTCAAATAAATATCGCTCAAAAATCGAATATGCCATTATGAAGAATGGATTATTTAACAAGGGAGAAAATTGATTGAACTCAATAATTTCATTTTCGAACATTTCAAAGGGTTCAGGTACATCATCATACGACTTTCTTTCAATTTTCCATGCCTCAATTTTACTCTCTATTTCCTGTTCTTTTTTATTTATAGTGTCTTCTGATTCAATTAGAAATGAATTCAGAGCATTATATTCAACGTCCAATAAATATTCGAAATCAAATAATCTACTATACTTATGTAGTTCTTTTAGTTTATCTCTCCAATTCATTTTATCAGTTCATAAACTCTTGACTAAAGGTAAAATTGCTTGTTTCTATTCTGTATTCCTTTATTCATAGTTGATTCAGATTTTCAAAAACAGAAAAAACATGAAATATTTATCAAAATTTTCACGTTAGCTTGATAAACTAACCGGTTTCTGATGTGTGAATGGTTCACAACGATTTATAAGTGGAGTGCGGGATTGAAAGGGATGAATTTTCAAGCTCGCACGGTGCCAATTCGTTTATTCAATATTTCATTTTATCCGTCAAGTCGTCAAAGATGAACTGGCGGTGTTACAACAACGAGGTGTAGCCCAAAAAACCACTGAAACCCACATTTAATTTATATTTTGTAATGGCCCATTTGTTTTCTTTTTTGTCCATAATTAGAGATGTTATGCCTATTAAGCCCCTGTCAAATGGTTAAGTCCGTTTTATCAAGATGCAGTTTTTCCTTATGGTCAAGTATTATTTCTCTATTAAGCTTCGCGATGCTGCAAAAAAAATCATTTATTTCTAATAGGTCTCCCTTTGGATTTTCATTTGCATTTCTAACCATACACATGTTACAAAAATCTTTGTCAGGACATTCGGTACATTTGGGAAAATCTTGATTGCGCAAGCCTCTTAAATAATGTACTTTTTCAGAATTATCCCAAATATCATTGAGAAAAGTTTCTTTTACATTACCTACTACATAATCCTGCCAGCCTTCACATGGATAAACATTTCCGTTGTCTGTTATGCAAATAGTAGAACGACAAACGCTACAAACAAAATCGTTTGCTGTAATATTTTTTTTCTTCTCAGCTGCCTTTTCTATTTGTTCCAAATATTTTGCGTCATTCTCAACTTTGTCATTAATCACTTCTTTAATTTCATTCATAGATAGACGGCAACTCAAATTTTGTGTTGTATGATTATATTCGGCTATGATACCATAATCATCTCCAACATGAATCTTATGCTTTTCTGCCCATTTTATAACTTCAACATAACAGTTTTTATTTTGTTTCATGATTGGGCAGCTTATTTGCAAAGGGATATCGTTTTCAATCAGTTTTAAAATTGCATTTTCTGTTTTTTCAAAACTTCCTTTCAGTTGGGTTATTCCATCGTGAATATTAGAATCCATTGAGTATAGTGAGACTTGAACACTTAAAAGAGGGTTCATTTTCATTTCTTTTATAATTTCATCATTAAGTAATGTCAAATTACTAAGGACATTAACTGAAAAGTCATATTCTTTGCACTTATTTAAAAAATTACAAAAGTTTTTGTGCAACATTGGTTCTCCACCACTTAAAGTCAAATTCAACAACCTCATATTAACACATTGTTCTAAAATATCATAAAATAAATCAGGATCCATATGACTTACTTTATCATCATGTGGAATATAACAATGTACACATCTTTCGTTGCACTTACTTGTAATTTCTAGGTGCAAATTTGTAAGCTGGGGTTTGCCTTTAAAATATTCTCCTAAAAAATCCTGTGTGGTTTTTTTAGGATGCATAATAATCAGAGGCGAATCTTTTTTTATTATTCCGGGTATTAAAGCCTTATACGAAAACCTTGTATCTTTTTCATTGCACTCCTGCATTGTTTTTCCAGAAACAATAAACCCATCTCGTTCAAGCATGCAATAAAATTCTTTGGCATCGTTACTTATTGTTCTTAGGTCAATATTTGTAAATTGCTTATTTATTTTTTTTGTAAGCTCATCAATGGTTTGTGGTTTTCTATTTAAAACAGTCATAAAAACAGTTCCACTTTCTGATATAATTTTGTCACCGATGAAGTCTTCGTTATTATTCGTTTGTTTATATTCGAAATTCCTATTGTCCGTAATATATCCAAAGGACTCATAATTTCGGAACATAACATTAGACTTTAGTTTAAAAAACATAACAATATCTCCTTTTCTTAGTAATCAGGTGACGAGTTTTAATTGTATAAAATCACCACCTGATTAGATTATCCATTAACGTCCACCTGGTCCTGGTGGTTTACACGGTCTGCCACTCGGCTTACTATTTGGACGGCATTCTGCCATCTGTACAGTACTTTGTGCTAAAATTTTTGGTTTTTTGTAACTCATAAGTTTACCTCCTTTTTTTAGAATTATTAATATTATTATTAAACACTATGTAAAAAATACAGAACCAAGAATATATTTAAAAGCTTTATTCAGTATCATTTTACCTTATTCAAATATCTCTTTAATAGTTTGCAGCAGTTGTTTTACAATTGGCCATAACTTTGCGTATAAGAATAGTAGCCGACTGCGAGGCACTTTCCTGTCAAGTTACAAGAAAGTTGAATCGGGCTACAATCATTGATTTTACTGCTATCTCGGCTATTGTTTTTATACATTGTTACTTGCTGCCTTTATTATTTTCCTATTGTTCTATAAAAATCTTTAGTTTTATCTACATCAACAAGAAGCTCCAAATATTCAATGGTATCTTTTCTAATCTCAGGCTTGTTCAGTAAAATATCAGCTAATGTCCTTAAACGATTTAATTGAGCAGAAGTCCTTATTCTACTTTTTAATGTTTTGTTCGTTTTTATTGTTTCAACAAATGAATCAGCTGAAGCATTATCAAATTTCTCAAACATCTCTGAAATCCGTGGAGCAGCAGCATTTGAATAAAAAGTTGTACGAGAGTATTGACCACTGCCTCCCTTGTATCCAACATATGATAATGTTATAGCAGCTACAAATCTATCAATCAAGTCAGATGGAATCGTTGAGCCTAATCGTTGTAGTTTTTGTACAATCCGACCTTCTTCACTCCAATTATCTAGATTTTCTTCCAATTCAGTAATTATTGGGTCAAAGAGTATATTCCGACTTGCCTTAGACACATATCTAAGTCCTTCAATTATTGTAAGTAAATTATTCGCTTTAGAAATAATATCTCCATTGCCTTCAACTAATAATTTATCATATCTTTTACCAATTTGTTGTCTAATCTCTTTCGGTATAACTTTCCATAATATTGGGTAACTATATTCAATATTACTTTTCAATCTAGTAGAAGCATTGTCTCCGATATACAGAGTAAATAAACGATTTGTCATTTCATTCTTATAGATAAGAGGCAAATCTGTAAATGCTTGTTCAACCGCAATTTCATGTTTGTTGAAGGAGTCTGTATCCATTGTCAGAATGTATTGATTTACATCAATTATAGTCAACGGATAATCTTGGGATAATATATAGCGGTTACAATCAGCTATTAAATTAAATACTTTAAATAAAGTTGGGTCAGAACTATCTGGATGACCATCAAAAATATTCCTAGTTTCGCGAGCCTGATGCAATAATTTATGAGCTTCCCAACTCAAAACGCCAATTTTATAAGCACCATCAATTAAGTCATAATCAGTTATATAATTTTGAAAATCTTCGTATGTTTTCACTTCTCTTTTAGGGTTGATTTCCTTATTAAAAAGGTCAATACTACGGTGCATAACCTTTTGTCGCAAATCATCAACCACTGCATTCCAATACGACCCAATTGTGCTTCTTAATCCTCCAGCTGCAAGTACAGTAATTGCTTCTTGAACGTATTTGTTGTCAATGAAGTCTTCACGAACATTAGTTAATTCCTTTTGTAAATACTCAAGCTTATCAGCTGGTATTACAATGTCTTTTGTGTCTTTTCTTACAGGTTTATTCATAGGTTGCTCGTTTTTTTTGGTTGCAGGTAACAAAAGTGTATGTATACTATTGCTCATATTTTATCAATGTCTGTTAAACAGCTAAACATACTTATCTTGTACAGCCTAGTATGTACATCTTTCCAATTTCTTATAAGATATATGTTAAACATACATTCAGGAGTTTAATGCTATCTAAAATGCAGATTAATAAGTGAATACACTATCAATCATGTTCTTACTATTAACATTTCTTTGTTTATTCAAGTTACTCTATTCACAGCTCCGCCTCCTCAGTCACATTGTACGATGATTAAGAAATTGCCAAATATTAAAAGAAGATTCTTCTATTGTACCAGCAATATTGTAAACTCAATAACTTTCAAGCTATTAAATCCACTTAAAGTTTATAAATATAGTTACACAAATCATACGAGTCAATAGGTAAAAAAGGTGATATTACCTCTACTTAATAGGGTAGGGTATATGCTGCGAATAAATTTTATCTAATTGTGTATTAGGTATGTAGTAAAATTCAAGTCTGCAATATTTTTTTACTAACTTTTTCCTAAATACACTAAAGGTTGCATTATTGTTGCTACAATCATAATTTTGTAAACATGTAAATGAATATCCCAATTGTACAATTATTTACTTCATACTCGTTGGAAATACAGGATTACAATTGTGCTTTGTGTTTAATGAAAAATATTAATTATTGTCACTGAATTCAACCCGAAAACAATGAAAACCACGACAACCCTATAACAACGATAACAGCGATAACCACGACAACCTGATAACCCGACAACCCCAACTAAATCCGTTTATCTCTGAGGGAGGTACGACCGTGAGAGTCTCATTACAACCTATATAATAGTAGCCTGATTACCACTAAAACTAAGACAACTACTATAACCACAACAACAATGACAACCCAATAACCTCTACAACCAAACTCACACAATCACTCATTCACTCATTCACTCATTTACTCATTCACTCATTGTAACATTCACTCATTTAATCATTCACTCATTGCCTAATTCACTCATTACCAAAATCCGCAGTGTGGTTGATGGTGCCTGGTATTAAAAACACCATGCAACCACCCTGCTACAATTCTGTCAACCGGCTATCAGCTATTATTGTTAGTTTTCCTGCCATTGGTTTTTCTGGCTCACGCCACCCACAAAGTTTGGTAAGTTATTCTGCCTCTAAGTTTTTGCCTTCTCTCAAAAGTTATTCAGGCAATGTAGGTGTTGGTTGTGCAAAGGGGGTTGACCACCTTGTACGCATACAATTTCCAAATGCCAAGGTTTTTACTGTACAACCACCTGTTAACCGCAAGGCATTTGCACTTCGCTCAACACGGCTTGTCAGTTGGGTGTCATCTTCATCAGGTATACTGGTAGCGTTTCCTTCTGTTGCATGTCCTCGGGGTGTTACTCCTTCTAAGTTATTCCATGGTATGGGTTCAGGTACTTGGGGTTCGGTTGCTTTAGCCGTTGGTATTGGCGTTACTGCAATGGTTTTTATACATACTTCCTTAGGCAGTGTTTTTCCTGCTTCACAGGCATTATCATGTCATTTTAAACCAATTGGTTTTAACTACAGTGGTTACTGGTGGTTATCAGTTTAGTCTACTTAATCACAAATCCCATCAACAGCCATCACTAGCGTGCGTTTAACGCAGTGTAACGCGTGCTCTCGTTCCTAACCATTCACTCATTCAATCATTGTCTCATTCACTCATATCACCCAATTTTAAACAAAAAAAGACATTCTACCCAATATTTTGCAATTAACACTAAAATAGTGTTATGCAGGTAATCCAACTTCCAAAAACGAAATCATCATTAAAGAAACAGAAAAACACAGGTTTTGATATTAATTTATCGAAATTCGTTTCCAGTATATCACTACCTTCCTATGGACAATTTTCAAATAAAAAAAAGCAAATTTTCTATAATGACCTAAGTGTACTATTATCATCTGGCATTAACTTGGTGAGTGCACTCAACTTAGTTTCAAATGGATTCAAAAATGAAAAAGACAAACAACTAATTAATTCATTTGTTATTGAACTTACTAATGGTCTTAGTTTTTATGAGATCCTTAAAAACACAAACAAGTTTTCACCCTACGAATACTACAGCATAAAAATTGGTGAAGAAACCGGTAAGCTAAAAGAAATCCTTACTGAACTATCCGGTTATATCAATGGAAGTATCCAGCAAAAAAGAAAGGTAGTAGGTGCATTCTCATATCCTTTTGTAATTCTACTAACAGCAATAATTGCAATCGCCTTTATGCTTAACTTTATAGTTCCTATGTTTGAGGAAATTTTCCTGCGATTCGACAAGGAGCTACCATTTCTAACACAATTGGTCATCAAAATTTCCCAAAATTTCGCTTACTATTCAACAGTTATTATCTTAATAATAGCGCTTATATTCATAGTTAATATTCTTTTAAAAAAAAATGAAAAATATCAATTCCTTACATCTTCATTGCTCCTTAAGATTCCAATATTCGGTGTGCTAATTAATAAAGTTATTCTTGCTCGCTTTTGCCTCACAATGGAATTATTATTATCAGCAAAAACACCACTTGTTGAATGCATCAGACTTTCAAAGAATATGATTGGATTATTTGTCTTCAAAAAAGCTCTCTCAAAAATTGAGCTGGATATATATGCTGGTGAATCCTTGCATGATAGTATGCAGCAATTTAAAATTTTTGATATAAGAATGCTGGCTTTAATAAAAGTTGCTGAAGAAGTTAACAAAATGGAAGCCATCTTCAAACAACTCAAAGAACAGTTTAACAACGACATCGAATACCAAACAGGAATTATTTCCAGCATAATGGAACCAATGCTAATTGTTTTCATTGGCTTATTTGTGGGTATGATATTGGTATCAATGTACTTACCGATTTTTCAAATCTCTACATCATTTATGTAATTTAATTACCTCCGTCACTAGCGCGCGTTTAACGCAGTGTAACGCGTGCTTTTGTTCCTTACCATTCACTTATTCAATCATTGTCAATTCACTTATTCTCATATTGACAAATTCCCAAATTACCAATCATCCAATTCACTCATTTCCCAATTCACTCATTGACTATTTCACCATCACTAGCGCGCGTTTAACGAAGCACAACGCGTGCTCTTGTTCCTAACCATTCACTCATTCAATCATTGTCCCATTCAATCATTCCTACATTGACAATTTCCCAAATTACCAATTACTAATTATCCAATTCACCCATTCACTCATTGTCTCATTCACTCATTCCCTCATTGTCCCATTCACTCATTCCCACATTGACTATTTCCCAAATTATCCAATTACTAATTATCCAATTATCTTCTCCACCCTTTCAAGTATAACTCAAATATTTATCTAGATCGATTATAAATACACACTTCCTATGACATTATTTAATTATTCATGCAATTAACACAAAAGCACGAATATTATGAAAACCATTTTCCTTTGTCTTATAAGTTTATTACTTCTGGTTTCATTTACCAAGAAACCCTCCACCGGCAATCTGAATTTATCAAATTATGAGGCTGATTGTATTATTGAATGTCTTCCTCCTTTGCCTCCAGAAAAGGGTTATGCAGAACTAACCAAACGCCTTGATGGTGGTTATATACAGATTTATACTTATCAAAATTTGAAAGTTCACTACATTCAGGAATATAACTTCGTAACTGGCGATTTTTACGATTCATTCATATATCGGATTTATAATGAGAATAGGGAAATTGTTGTAGGCTATGATGTAGATGCAGGAATTATGATAGGTAACGTAACTCTTTTCGACCTTTCCTATGGCGACAATTATGTTTCTGTTAATTGTGATGATATTGGTTACGGTAACTTTCTGTTGGAAGTAGACTCTCCAAAAGGTGAAAAATTATTTTTAAAATTTAGGAGAACTTTTGGTAATCCAACATAGTTTGTTGGTACGAGGGAAATCTCCTTCAATTAATCAATTTGAAAAAAAATAACAACATGCATAAAAACATATTTCTTTTTCTTTGGATCATAATCGTTTCTCTTATGAGCTCCTGCTCAGGAGTTGTTACTAAATGTGGTCCCGTTGATTATTTGAACTGGATAAACAATCCTGAAAATAATCTCATTGCTAAAACTAAATCTCAAGATTACACCTTTTCTTTACAATACCGACCAGTTTCGTATTTATCATTGCTGGAAGCTGGATCAGAGAATGTTAGTCCAGAGATTATTGATTCTTTAGAGCAAAGTTTTGCAGGTCAGCAACAATTTTTATTTCACGTTGCATTAAGCGATGGCAATAGCGACTGGCTTAATTCGAGCACTCAACGATTTAATGACTATGAAGAGCAAATTAAATACTTAAGCTTTTCAATGCAGAATGATTTTAAGCTAGTAAGACACAAAGACACGATAGATTGCTCAATGTTTCATTTTGAACGAGATTATGGCATTCGTCCTTTTGGAACTTTTCTTATTGGATTTCCTGACGAAACAAATGACAATGAGGTAAATGATCCAACAAATGATATTAATTCACTAAAAGTGATATACACTAACTCAGCATTTGGTGATGAAATAATTGAGTTCCCCTTTTCTTATAGCGACATAAATAAAATTCCAACCCTAAAATTATAAGTGATGATACAGCGGTTTCGAAACAGTAAAGCAGCTAAACCAATATCGGTATTCCTACTACTCACATTTCTTTCCACATTTATAACCCCCACAACGGTTTATGCCCTAACCGGAGGGCCAAGTCAGCCGGAAGTACAAAATTTTACACCTGTCTCAACCTCAGAAATGGTTAACTTGTTTACTGGTGATTTTGTGTACAATATCCCCTTATTAGATGTAGGAGGTTATCCTATAAATCTTAGCTATCAATCAGGGATAACTATGGATCAACAAGCCAGTTGGGTAGGTTTAGGATGGAACATCAATCCAGGTAGTATTCTAAGAAATATGCGTGGCCTACCCGATGACTTTTCAGGTGATGAAGTATTAAAAGAGCAAAACATGAAGCCAAATCAAACTTACGGTTGTACGGTTGGTGCCGGTGCAGAAATTGCAGGTCTTGATGGCTTAATAAAGTTACACGTCAGCACAGGGCTTATGTATAACAACTATGTGGGTTTTGGTGTTGAAAATTCCGTGGGTTTTAGTTTCAAAGCTGGCAGTTCTTCTTCGTTAACTGCCAATCTTGGACTAAAATCAAGCTCATTAACAGGCCTTGATATTAACGCCAGAGTTGGGCTTGGTTTGCAAGCTGCCAGTAATGAAGAAAGCGCTATAAATGCAGGTTTATCCTGTAGTTCATCTTACAATGCAAGAAGAGGTATAGAGGATGTAACATTCTCAGCTTCTCTAGCCGTAGCAACTTCAAATACAACACGTAAGAATGATATTATTACTAAATCAACTTATGGAGTAGGATTTGGTGGAAATTCATCGATTGATTTTGCAGTAAACAGTTATATTCCACAAATAAAATTTCCACAGAATAATACTTCATTTATGTTTTCTTTAAAAGGAGGTGGTGTATTAGCAATTGCTGAGTTATCTGCCGATATTAGTGGTTTCTATTCGGAGCAAAGGCTAAACCGTAAACAAGAGCAAGTTCCTGGTTATGGTTATTTATACACTCATAATGGTGTTGATGGAAATAATTCTATGTTGGATTTCAACAGGGAAAAGGATGGTGCCTTTAGTACAAACGTACCTTCATTACCCCTTTCGAGTTTCACTTATGATGTTTATTCTGTTTCAGGGCAAGGAGTTGGTGGTATGTATCGCCCGTACAGAAGTGATTTTGGCCACCTGTTTGACAAACAAGTTAATACATCAAGTACTAGTGGCAACTTAGGAATAGAATTAGGCGCTGGATGGTTAGTAGCTGTAGGAGCTGATATTACTATTAATGATGTGAACTCACGCTCGGGAAAATGGATTAATGGAAATAAAATGTCAAACAAACTTAAGTTTTCAGATAAAAACATTGAAAGTGATGTCTACGAACCTTTCTATTTTAAACAGGCAGGTGAAATGTCAGTTGATCCTGAAAGTGAAATTTTTACCAATATAATGGGTAATGAACCCATTCGTGTAAAACTTGCAAATGCTGGTGGACTAGAGGTTGTTGCTACAGATAAGTTTGAAACAGCATCAGGAACTTCATTTAATCTTGCACAAACAAAAAGGAATCTACGCCAAAAGCGAAACCAGCCTTTCGAAATAATTACAAAAGGTGAATACAACCTACTTGCTGCAGAAAAAAGCTTGTTTGATGTATTTTCAGCCCATGGAAAAGACCATCATATTGCAGAAATAAGAATAACAAAAACAGATGGCTCAAAGTATAACTATGGGATACCTGCATATAATACTAGGCAAATTGAAGCTACATTTAATGCATCTGGATTACCCCATGATTGCCAGAGTGGCTTAGTAACTTATGGAAGTATCAATAACACAAGCAATAATGATAGAGGCGTTGATGGTTACTTTTCAAAAACAACATTAGAGGATTACGCACATTCATATTTACTTACAAGTATTCTATCAACCAATTTTGTTGATGTAAAAGGTGATGGATTAACCGATGACGATTTGGGTACATACGTAAGATTTAGATATAACGTAGTAAATAATTACAAATGGAGGACTCCTGTTGAATTAAATAGTGCAACATATAATGAAGGATTAAAAACTGTAGATGGATATAATAATGGAGATGATAAAGGAAGTTATCTGTACGGCGAAAAAGACGTTTTCTTCCTCGATACAATCGTGACTAAAAACTACATTGCTATTTTTCATAAATCCGCAAGAAAGGATGCTTACGGTGTTTTGGGCGAAAACGGAGGTATAGATCAAAGTATTGAATTACTCAAACTCGATAGTATTAGTTTGTACTCAAAGCATGATTATTATGCAAATTCAACAATGGCAAATCCCATTAAAAAAGTACATTTCGAATACGACTACTCTCAATGTAAAGACCTTCCAAATAGTTCCGGGGCAACTTTTAATGAAACAGGTAAACTGACACTTAAAAGAGTATATTTTACCTATGGTAAATCCAAAAAAGGAAGGTTAAGTCCATATAATTTCCAGTATAATGACCTAAATCCACATTATCACCACAATGAGTACGACAGATGGGGCTATTATAAAAAAGAAAATACAGACCCGGGTTGTGGTTTTAGCGATGACTTAACTAACACAGAATACCCATATACCGATCAAAACAAAGATAGTACAGATCAATGGGTAGCCGGTTGGGAACTTGAAACAATTAAACTTCCCTCTGGGGGAAAAATTGTAGTTAGCTACGAATCGGATGATTACGCTTATGTGCAGGATAAAAATGCGACTCAAATGTTCAAGTTAACCGGAATAGGTTATAATGAAGGTGATTTCAGTAATTCTCTTCAAATAATGAAAGAAGACTATCTGGGCAATAAACCAAAACTATTTTTTGCACTTCACGAACCAATCCCATCTGATATCTCAAATCCAAAAGACTACTTATATGAAAAATATCTTAAGGATCTAGACTGGATTTATTTTAGAGCATTGGCAGAAGTTAACCAAAGTTCAAAAAATAATGGTTATGAATTTGTATCAGGGTATGCGAAACTTGGCGAGGATTGGGGAATGTGCAATAGTGATGGTAATAATTATCAAAATGGTTGGATCGAATTACAGAATATTGGCGATTTCCATCCTATTTCTCAAGCTGCCGTTCAATTCGCCCGAATCTACACATCCAAAGACGCGTTCAACTATACCGCAAATGATGCAGCAGGTATAGAGAATATAATTCATTTTCTAGCAGATGGTGGTTTTGCATCAGGTGCAATTGAAGCATTTATGGGATCCGACAAATATCTATACAATGTTAAGAAACTTGGGAGGAGAATTAAGCCCACAAAATCATGGATAAAATTGAAAAGCCCAAACCAAAAAAAACTTGGAGGAGGGTCTAGAGTTATGCAACTTGCAATCTCAGATAATTGGAGTGATATGACTTCCTCTCCTGACTACATGAATGCGGAATATTTGCAAGAATTTGATTACAGGATGAAAAATGACAATGGTGATAGTATATCCTCAGGTGTAGCTGCTTATGAACCTATTGTTGGAGGAGATGAAAACCCATTAAAATCACCTGTTTTTCATGATAATGATAAAGCCCTACTTGCTCCTGACAATAGGTTTTATATGGAAGAACCTTTTGGTGAAACATTTTTTCCAGCACCTATTGTTGGTTATAGTAGCGTAAAAGTAAAGTCATATACTCCTGCAACTATTACAAAACATGCCAATGGCTATGTTTTAAATGAATTTTATACAGCTAAAGATTACCCAGTAATTACGCAACGGACTAAACCCGATGATCAGGAAAGAAAATCAGGTTTTTTGGCTTCATTTTTATCAATGAATGTAAAACATTATATGACAGCTAGTCAAGGATTTTCTGTTGTGCTAAATGATATGCACGGAAAACCCAAAGCCGTTAAAGTTTATGCCGAAGGCAAACTGGGTGCTATTTCAGGTATTGCATATCATTATAAAGATAATGGATATAAATTTAATGGTAATAAGATACATGGTAATGAGCTTGTAAATACTACCTCTGTAATTACTAAAGAGGGTAAAATTGAAAATGCAATGGTTGGTGTTGATTATGATTTTATATCAGATTTCAGAGAACAACAAACTGAAGCATTAAATATTGGAGCGGCATTTGATTTATACACTTTCACTATTTTCGTTTTACCCTTTGCAATTCCTACTGTTTGGCCAACTCTCAACACAGAAAATACAAGATTCCGCTCAGCATCAACAACAAAAGTAGTAAACCAATACGGCCTTTTGGATGAAACTGTGGCATGGGATCAAAACTCAATTATTAGGACAAATATTTTGGCATTAGATGCTGAAACCGGCCAATCCTTAGTTACACAAACTGTGAATGAATATAATGATAAACAGTTTAGCTTAAACTACCCTGCTCATTGGGCGTACGACCAAATGGGTATGTCATATAGCAGAATCGGATTAGAGGGAGATAATATCGATGTTTCCGGAACAGGATTTATTACGAATAATTTACTTATAGATGGATCTTATTTAGTTCAAACAGGTGACGAGTTGGCTTTGTATGATATTCCAGATGGAAACTTTGTTTCAAAAGCATGGGCGTGGGATGAGAATGATGATCTTAATTGGATACTGTTGGATGAAAGTGGTGAAAAAATTGTTCAGGGCAAATACGACCTGAAGATCATAAAACCCGCACATAAAAATATGCTTGAAGCATCTGTTGGCTCATTAATCACCAAAACAAGTCCTCTCGAGGATCTATCATTGGAAAATAAGATCAATATTACAGAACAACATGGTATATTAAATGCTACTGCTGTTATATATGATAGTAGTTGGAGAACTTTCTGTGATTGTAACCTTGGAGATGCTTTAGGAAATCCTTTTTTAAACGGTCGACTTGGAATGTACAAACCAGAGCAGTCCTACTACTATCCTTCTGTAAGAACAACAACTCAGGGTGAGTTGAGTAATAATCCCATCCGTATTGATGGAGTTTACGAAACCTTTAGCCCAATGTGGGATCCTCCAGCTGTAATGGGTGCTCCTTGGGATCTCCAAACCGATAACTGGAAATACACTTCTACTACACTTAATTATAGTCCTTACGGACCTGGAATTGAAGATATGAACTATGCCGGAATATATTCATCTGCAATATTTGGATATAATCATTCACTTCCTGTTGCTGTGGCTAGCAATGCCCAAAGAAGAGAAATTATTTTCGATGGATTTGAAGATTATAATATGAGTAAATGTACCGATGGGCATTTTAATTTTTATGAGTTTGAGAATAATGTGGGCTCAGAAAAAGCACATTCTGGTAGAAACTCCATCAGGCTTGCTCCTGAGGGTAAAATATCTGTTACCAGGAATCTAAGTGGATGTAATAAATAAAGCAAAATTAATATTGAAAATTATAAACTATGAAAACTAAACTATTCATTTTCATTATTGGTTTAATTATCACAAATCAATGCCTTGGACAAAATTATGTACAGGGGAATCAATCAGGAACATGGTATGCCGGACAATCATATTATATTATGTATGGAGATGTTACTGTACTATCTGGTGAAACATTAACTATTGAAGAAGGTGCATCAGTACATTTCTGGGGTCAGAGAGGCTTAATTATTTATGGTACACTAGTAGTTGAAGGAACAGAAAATTCTCATGTGCAATTTTTAGGTCGACCATATAATTTTGGTAATTATGGAGGACACATCAGATTTAAAAATTCATCGAATAACGTTATAGAATATGGTGAGTTTAATTATTTAACATGTGACCCAGGAGAAGTACCTGGAGGAAAAAATCCGTTTGGTGCAATTCACATTGAGAATAGTGAGGTTACTTTTGACAATTGTAGATTTTATAGTAATGGGTTTCACCTACATGAAACCTATACCAATTTTGGTCTGGCTGGAGCTGTTGGAATTCATGGCACAAGTTCAAATGTTACATTTTCGAACACTGAATTTGATTCAAATCAGGCTCTAGGTCCAGGAGGAGCTATATTTAATTCCGGTAATAATGATATAAGCATTTTATCATGTACGTTTAAGTATAACGCTGCAGATTTCCTTAATTCCAAAAGTGCTGTAATTGTTATGGATACAACACATCTTTATAAATCCGAGAATCCTGAATTATATAGTAGGAGTTTGCTCGCTGTTTATTCAGATTGTTACGATGGGGGTGCAATATATAGTGACAAAGGAAATATTACAATTAACAATTGTCGATTCAACAACAATAATGCTGCAAATGGAGGTGCAGTATTTCATAACTCATACGGAGGCATTGGAATCTTGGACATAGATAACACTACCTTCAAAAACAATCGTGCTTATGATGATGGAGGTGCAATCTGTTTAGATAACTATGGTATCATCGATATAAAAAACTCACTTTTTCACCATAATGAATCCGAGGATGTTAATGGAAACATTTCTGGTGGCGCCATCAGAGCAAAAACATCTCATCAACTTACACTTTCATTTAATACTTTTTGTTACAATAATATAGAAGAAGATAATCCGCATTCGAGCACACTTCATCTTGGTGATGGTTTAGGAATTATTAATTGTGATGATCCATACACGTTTAAAAATAATATTGTTTATCACAATGGTCTGGCAAATTCAGATAATATTTATGGAATGTATAATGCTATTGATATTGATTATTCAGATGTTGGAAATTGCATACAAGGAGTTAGTCGACTTGTAACTTCTTTAAATGAAGACCCTAAGTTTGAAAATAGTACAGATAACTTTCGTTTAAAACCTATTAGTCCTTGTATCGATTTTGCAGACCCAAATACTACGGGCATAATATATGATCTGGTTTGGAACCACAGGCCACTTATTGATGGTTATGATATGGGAGCCTACGAGTATGGTTTGGTTTATATAATTCCTGATCAGGAAATAATTTGTTCAGGTGATGTGATTGAATTTAACATAGGTGGTATTGATTTGGCTATGATTGAATCATATAGTTGGGATTTTGATGATGGTAATACAACTAATACTCCACCAACTGTTTACCACGCATTTTATAACACATCCTTAACTGAAATAGTTTATAATGTGGAATTAACCGTAATACTACTCGACGGTAAAGTTTGGACAGATACTCAGGAAATTACAGTTTATCCGAATCCAAAAATTTCAGCAACACCAACATCAATCAGAGAAGGACAATCAGTGCATTTTAGTAGTACAATAAACATTCCTTTAGTTTCGTGGCAATTATATTATTTAGATCCTGACGGCCTGATTACTGAAATTGCTTCAGACGGACCTTTTGCCGGCGGAGAAGTATTTAATCTTGAACACACGTTTCTAGATGCAGGTGATGGTGAAATAGAGGTATACCTTGATTTTGACTACGGTCCTATTCCATGTCAGGGCAATACTGTTATTAATGTATGCTCTGGTGATTGTATTTACCCGTTTGCTCCTATACCAGGTGAGAAATACATTCTTAGCGCCTGGGTTTCGGAAGATATATTTGATATTCCTCAAACAACTTTCACAATACCCGCTATTCAGGTTAGCTTCTTATTAAATAATGGTAATACAATTGATCTGGATCTTTTTAAAGCAAAAGGTCAAATAATTGATGGGTGGCAAAAAATTGAAGAAACTTTAACCATTGATGCGAACGCAGTTGATATAACAATCAGCTTATTGAATACAAACTGGGAATATGATTCATTTTTTGATGATATACGGATATTCCCGATTAATGGAAATATGAAATCCTTTGTTTATGATCCTGTAAACCTACGATTTGTAGCTGAACTTGATGAAAACAATTACGCAACATATTATGAATACGATCAGGAAGGTAAACTTACCCGTGTCAAAAAAGAAACAGTGAAGGGAATTGTAACCCTACAGGAGTCACGGAGTCATATGAGTAAGCTTAGTTTCGATAATCAATAATTCCCAAAAGTAAATTAACCAAATCTGAAAATTAATCTCGATTAGTAGAATTATAATGAATAAGGATTATTTAACAAATACAAAAATGAAATTTTTCATCAGCCTTCGGGATTCAGTTTCAACTATTCCGACCCAAAAGAATAAACTTAATGCATACGGGCTTGAACTACAAGGTTCATACTTAAACATTTTGTCAGTAATAATATTGTTTTTCTGTGCCTTTCAAATTCAGGCTCAACATACTGTGAAACATGACATGCAACAAATTCATGACAATTATCTTCAACTGGGCAATGTAATGGTAAATATAGACTATAATATGTATGCCAGTGACAGTGCATCCAATATCCTTGAAACAAAAAGAGCTAGAGTATATAAGAACGATGATTATCAAGTACTTGATTTTATGGGTTCCCAAACATGGTATTTGCAAGATCAGACTATAGTTATAATGCAATCTGATAAAAAAATTGTTCTCGGCGAACCAATTTCACAGATACATTCTACCTCTCTGGCTGGAATATCCCTCGACTCATTATTACAGGTTTATCAGGTAATACAAAGAGAAGTAGGCGGAAAAATTATTTATCATTTGGAAATACCTGATTATACTTACACTCCTTACAGTTCAATGGATATCATTGCAGGTGATAATGGGTTATATGAGAAAATTATTCTTCATAGTCAATTTCCTTTGAGCTATTACGGTAAATGTAGTGAGTGTGAAGATAGCTTCCCTCGGATAGAAATAACTTTTAATTATGTTGATAAGGGTTTCATTATGCCTGATTCAGAACCTCTTTTAGCTTGTATTACTACTGAAAACAATCAATTCTCCTTAAGTGGGAAATATATTAATTACCGGTTGGTTAATTTAAAATATAAAAACTAAGCCATGAAAAGTTTAAACAGTCAGTTCCATACCAAAACAATTATTTATTTTATAACTTGTTTTATGTTGCTTAATACCTATACTGGTATGGCCGCCATTGAAATCGAGAAAATTAGAAAGCAGGGAGGTGAACTTATTAATCAAACAACATATACACTTGAAGAGAATATGTTCTATACTCTACCTGCGAATTCTCATGAGATTCGAAATACAGGTAAGGTCATACTTGGATTCGACCATTATAACAATACATATATTAGTGATGCAAAGGAATTTATAGTGACAGTTGATGTTCGGCAATGGTCAAGTGCAAGTAGCAGCCCTGTTGTTGTTTGTGAGAATAAACCCCTAACCATTTCATATGATCCAAATAATAAATATCAAGATTTATACGTGTTTAAAACTGATGATTGTCGAAAAATTGAAGTAACCGTTAAATCATTGTCAGTTAATGGGAAAGGTGTACCAAACATGGATCCATTTCCCTATATTTTTCTTGAATTAGAGATTGAAACTGAAAGATATTATTCATTTGATGCTTCAATACCAATTGTTAGTGTCAACTATACGTATAAGGAAGAATCTGATCAACTTGAGATGTATTGGAGTTTCACTAATGGAGCAGAATCTTATGAATTAGAGTGGATGGCTGTTGATAATTATAATTACAACAATATTGGAGAACTCATTGAAGCAGATCCTGCAAATATAGAATTTGACTTTGCCAATAATAGTACTCGCATTACAACATCAAATAATTATTATTCCATACCCTTGGTATTTGAGCGAGGATTTCTTCTATACCGAGTCAGGGCGATTACTGTTAGTCATGAATATCCCGACAAGTATTATTACGGACTCTGGTCAGCTCCTGACCTTGGTTTCGTTAGAGATTTTCCCGATCAATTTCCCATTCAAGTAATACACGAATCTAAAAAGTCCTGGTCTTATAGCTCATCATACGCCGACAATGGCTTAAAAAAAGAAGTGGTTAATTACCATGATGGTACATTACGGGGTCGCCAGTCAGTATCACTACTTAATACTCAAAATGATGCAATAGTTCAGGAAAACATATATGATTATCTGGGAAGGCCTGCAATATCAGTACTTCCTATACCTGTCGATAATGAAAGATTGCAATACCATGAAAATTTTAATATTAATGAGGCGCATATTCCTTATTCATGGAAAGATTTTGATGAAGATGTAAGCTGTAGTTCTAATACACAACCCATGAGTATTGAACAAAGCGGCGCTGCAAATTACTACTCTGAAAAATCAGATTATGATCCTATATCAGAAAGTTATCAGGCATATCTTCCAAAGGCAAACGGTTTTCCTTTTGCGCAAACAGAATATACCGCTGATAATACTGGAAGAATAAAACGACAAGGTAATGTTGGCCCCAACTTTCAATTATCACCAGAATCAGAGCAAGGTCATGAAAGCCAGTTTTTTTATGGGCCTGCAAATCAATTTGAAATCGATCGTTTATTTGGAACTGATGCTGGGTATGCATATCATTATAAAAAAAATATGACAATTGATGCCAACGGTCAGGCTTCTGTTTCATATTCTGATTTGTCAGGTAATACAATTGCAACAGCCCTCACAGGAGGAAAACCGGAATCTCTGGAACCATTAGCCTCACTCAATAATGGTGAAGAAGTTACAATTACTTTAATGGATTTTAACAATCCCGCGAATAATAATAGAATTATTGGTAATACCATTGAGTTAAACTACAATATAATAGCACCAGGCTCTGGAGATTATATTATTAATTATCAGATAGGAAGTATCGATTTTCTACCCGAATGTTCAAATATTTACTGCTTTGATGGTATTTACGATCTGGAGATAAGTATAACTGACCAATGTGGTGTGGAAATGATTAATGGAGGTAAAATAGTAACAACAATTGGTAATATTAATGATTTGAATACTATCTGCCAGGGAGGTACTCCAGTAATGCCATTAATTAATGTAAGTTTTCCTAAGGCCGGTGAATATACATTTACAAAAAAAATAACACTGAATCAATATGCGCTTGATGTGTATACAGACATTTTTATGGATACAGCGGATTCAAAATATAATGACTGTTTACCATATTTCGACGACATGATAAAGGACGCTATTGCTCAAATTGATACAACTATTTGTAATTTTGATTGTGAAAATGGTGGATGTATATCAAGTTTAGGAGAAGATTATATACAACATCAATCATTTTTTGGTGAAAACGCATTAACTCTAGAAGAGTATAATAACGCCATGCTTGATTGTTTGGCAGCATGTGAACAATCCACTGCAACCCCATCCAATTCATTAATTAATACGCTACTTGCCGATGTATATCCTGGCGGACAATATGCCTCATACAAATATGATAGTGAAGGAAGCATTGTTGCGACTGAATTTGAGTTATCAGTATTAAACCAAAATAATTATCTTCCTGGAACTAAAATTGGCATAGCTGAACACCGTGATGCTAATTGGAAACACCCAATTGACAATTATCTTGACAAAAATAACAATCAGGCATATATAATCTTAAACAAAATAGAAGATGGAGTATATAATCCACCCATTGATTCAGAAGATAAAATAAAATTAGTAGAATTAAATCCAGCTAATGGCTCCTATTATTCAGACGGTAATGGTACAATACCTGCCGTATACCCACAAGATTTAGAACAATTAACAGATTTTGTAGCCCTTTTTGAGGAATCATGGTGCTACGCTCTTGTTCGGTATCATCCCGAATATTGCTATTACCAATGGCTTCAAGGTAATAATCAGACGATTGATCTATACCTAAATAGTGATGATTACGATGCACTAATCCTGGGAGCAGAAACGCACTCAAGTGCTTCCATATTTAACCTTACCGGTTACTCAAACATTCTTGACCTGATTGATGAAGATCCATACTTCAATACAATCAGTGTACCTGTTCATGGCGATGAGATTGGTCAGGGGGTTAACCAAAAACAACAAATGAAAGACCACCTTGAACAAGTAGGCGAAAAGAATGGTAATTTCTATAATTTAAAGCAAATGATTGCAGCATCAACCCGCTGTGATGTATCATATAATGAAAATGAGGAACTTCCTGATATTTCTTCAACATGCCTTACAGAAATTTGGACCGGATTGGATTATGACTTGGTCGATTACGAGTGGGTATTATACAAGCATATGTACTTGCAATACAAACAAATCCTACAGCAGGATGCTGCGCATGAATATGCTGTTACAATAGGAAATGGTTATAATGGTTGCATAGGTATTGGAGATGATGGATTTAATCATGCCGACAATGGTTTTAGTAATCAGTATAATACTAATTCATGGCAACCCTGTTATGCTGACTCTTACAATTATTTTGCAACAAAACAAAAGAGGTTTATTGATAGAGATATTGATCCAAGAATTCCTGATTATGCTGAAGCTGATCCTTCCCTTGCAGAAGATTTGGAAGCATTAGTAGGCGGAACTACTTATCTAACAACAGGTCAATGTCCCATATCTACTCACATTACAAACCTTTTGAATAATCTTGCCTCAAAAGATGAGCTTACCTTGCCCTCTGTAGAACTAATAAATAATCGGGCATTTACACCCTTGCTGTACAGCAACTTAACCGATCCAAGCGGACCATTAGTTGAGTATAAGTGGATGACTAATTTTAATATAGGTAGTTTTTATGGGCAATTCAAGAATGGAATGTCTATTGATGGAGAGATCAAATTGGAATGGCTTGATTTAAATAATCCCGAATGCGAATGGGCTGATATTACATTTTTCTTTAATTTCCAATATTCTGATGTATCTGCAAGTGGTGATAACTTATTTAGGGTTTCGGCTATCTATACAAAAAGTGATGGATCAACTGGCCAGGCACTTCTATTTGGAACCACAAGCTTCGAACTGAATAATTGTGATGAAACTACATTCGAGTATTATGAAGCTTCGGATTTTGCATTGGACTTACAATCACTGTGGAATAAAATGTTGGATGAAGGGCAATTTCTGTCAAACTTTGTAATATATAATGAACAATATCCGGCTCTTGATACATATACCGATTATGCCACTCATGAAATACTCAAGCAAACAGGCAAGTCATGCAATGGTATTAGCGACGCATTATTGTGGCGATTCAGTAATTACTGGTATCTTGATAGTCATGTAACTTTTCCGACTCAAAGCTGTGATGCAACAACAAAGATTTGGATTAATGATATTGATCCTCCAACTGGATTTGCTTATAGTAATTTATTGTACTTTAAAGATATCCGACCATTGGATAATGAAATTAACCATTTTAAAGTAACAGCCGTTACAGATTTAAGTGGAGCTAGTGTTGAATATACTCTTTCCGGTGAGGTCACTAATTATTTAACTAATGATCCAAGTAATATTATTTCTTTGCCTATGATAGAAGAGAATACAAATTTTCTTCTTTGTAATGAAATAGGTATATCTGTAAAAGATGATTTAGAACTATTTTTAAATGAATTGGTTGATAAAAATAATCTAACAAGTTTAGCTTCAAATATTAAAAAAGACATGCTCTTCTCTGATTTGTTAGAATCATATATTGGCATTTCTAATATACCTGATGCGCCTCATTGGGTACCTGTAGAAATAACAAATCAATTTTTTAGAGCAGATATTAGTCAAGTTATGCCATGTCCTGATCATGATGATTCAGTAACATTACAAACTTTTAATTGCTCAGAAACTATTAATTTCTCAAACATCACAAGCTTTCAAGATATGACTGCTATATATGATGAAAACAGTAACGGAGTTAGTACTTATTCTTTCATGGTTGATGCTGTAATGCCAGGAGGAGAAATTATTAAGTTATCTGGGTTATCTAATTGCTTCCCTTTAAAAAATTGTGACGATTGCTACGATCTTTACTTACCTTTCACAAAAGATGCTTGTTTAGCAGACTATTTAGATCTTGAAACAATAATAAACTCTCCCTTTGTGGAAGATACTATTTTTATAGGAAAACAGGATAAATTTTGTGAGCTAAACCTTGGCTATAGTACTGATGATTACCTGTTCTACCTTTCACAAATTAACCTCTATCTAGATGTTGATTTGTTAAATATTGATGATCCTGATATGAATCTTCTTTTTATATCTCTTAGCGATTTTTGTACAAATAGTTTATCCTATAGTGAAAACTCAGCAACCCCATATTACAGTGAGTTTTTAGATGCTGTGTTAACTATTCATGCTGATTTTTTAGGCACGCCATTAGAAATTGGTGTAAGTCCTTATTTTTTAACGCTTAATGAATTTAATGAGCATAATTATGCCCTATGCATTTCATGTTATACAAATTATATCGACGGACTTGGAGGTGGTGCAACCGATATACTCACTATAGAAGAATTTACATTGAATAACATGTGTACTATGATCCCTCGCGATGATTGCCCAAAACCTCCGCCAAATATTTTTATGTCACCCACAGCACCATTTAAAAATCCGTGCGTAAAAGAACTAATTGACGTTGAAACGGCCGGTGTTTATGGTGAGTATTATGCGCTAATGGAATCAATTCGTGAGAAATTTATACTTGATTACCGTACACAATGCCTTCAGGTACCCGAATTACTAACTATGAAATATTCCGATACTGAATATCATTATACTTTGTACTACTACGATCGTGCCGGAAATCTTGTAAAAACAATTCCTCCTGAGGGTGTTAAACCAATAACTGACCCATCTATATTAAATGATATAGCAACGGCCAGAAAATTGAATAACAATACTATAATACAGCCCGAGCATACTCTACCCACAACATACCGATACGATTCTCGTGGATTACTCATTAATCAGAATACTCCCGATGCCGGTAGTTCAATTTTTAAGTACGATATTCTTGGACGTTTGCGCTTTTCACAAAACGCAAAACAGTTTGCCAATAATTATTTCTCATATATCAGATATGATGAACACGGTCGGATTATAGAATCGGGAGAAAGTAATCAAACATTAAATGGAACACTTTTAGTTAATAGTATTTTAATTGATGATATATTAGCTGATAACGGTTATCCTTCCTTAGGAAATAGAAATATTACACATACTATATACGATAATTCATCAACTGGCTTTATTGCACAACAAAATCTTCGCTCACGCGTTGCTGCAATTACCTACGATAATGTTGGCGATGGTTTATACGATTACGCGACACACTATAGCTACGATATACATGGTAATGTGGATGTATTAATACAAGAAAATCCAATGTTTGCTATACCTGACGACCGTTTCAAACGTATTGATTATGAGTACGATCTTGTGTCGGGCAATGTTAATAAAGTTAGCTACCAAAACCAAAAAGATGATGCTTCCTATCACAAGTATTATTATGATGCAGATAATCGTATTACCGAGGTACTTACTTCTAAAGATGATGTTATATGGAAACGTGATGCCCGCTATATTTACTACAAGCACGGCCCACTTGCAAGGGTTGAACTGGGTGATATGAAAGTACAGGGAATTGATTATGCTTACACAATTAATGGCTGGCTCAAAGGAGTTAATAGCAATACATTATTGTCGCACAGGGATATTGGTAAAGATGGCGACGATCAAAATATGCACAAATATACTGGTCGTGATGCCTATGGTTATAGTCTTAATTATTATCATAACGACTATAATCAGGTATTTAGTTCAGGTACTGTTGATGAGTACTTTTTAGCAAAAAATAGTGAAAACGAATTAAGCCCTCTGTATAATGGTAACATTAGTTCAATATCAGGCATTACCCATCAGTACGACATTACGGGTGGTATATGGAAAGCAGCACCAACACTTTCTCATTATAGCTACGATCAGCTAAATCGTATAGTAAACAGTAATATTTTCACAAACGAATTAGTAATTAGCAGTAACAATTGGTTTGGCTATCAAAATCCGGGAAATGAGGCCTTTAATACAGAATACACATACGATGCCAACGGAAATATATTAAATTTGCATAGAAATGGCAAACCCGGGCAAGAATTTATGGATGATTTGGGATATAAATATGATAGAGTAAATCCATTAGACGACCAAAGTGATTTGATAAGCAATAAGCTATTATCGGTAACTGATGCTGTAGTTAATTCTGGTTATGATGACGATATAACTACGCAAAATCCTAATAATTACCAATACGATCTTGTAGGAAATTTGATATATGACAGATCGGAAGAAATAGCACAAATTAACTGGAATGTATCAAATAAAATTGAAAGCATAGTACGTGAATCGCACAGTATTAAAAAAAATATTGAGTTTGAATACGATGGCATGGGTAACCGTGTAATAAAGAAAACATTCCAATATGGAGGATCGTTACCCAGTGTTGATTACACTTGGTATGTTCGTGACGCTCAGGGCAACATAATGGCTGTATATAATTGGACTAACAGTGATGCTCCGCAACTTACCGAACTTAATATTTATGGTAGTAGCCGGCTTGGCTACGCAGATGTAAGTACTAAATCTAAATCACGATCCGAGCAAACCGACTTTTTTCATATAACCGGGCGCAGAAAATACGAACTAACCAACCACCTTGGTAATGTTATGACCGTAATAACCGACCGACACGTTGCCAATGACCCAAATGGTGCTGTACTAACCGACCATTACACTGCCGATTTTGTTAGCTCACAGGATTACTATCCCTTTGGTGCGCTCATGCCGGGGAGGAATACCAATACTGGAAGTTATCGTTTCGGATTCCAGGGGCAGGAGAAGGATGATGAGATTAAAGGAGGAGGTAATAGCCTTAGTTTTAGATTTAGAATCTATGATCCAAGGTTAGGTAGGTTTTTAAGTGTTGACCCATTAACTGCTTCTTACCCTTGGTATACTCCTTACCAATTTGCAGGGAATACTCCAATTTACGCAATTGATATTGAAGGTGCTGAACCTATCCCTTTTTGGTATCCCCAGTTGATTACGGCATATTACGGTTGGAAAGCTAAATTGAAGCAAGGAACTTCTGATTTGTTACAAGCATCTACAAATACAGGATCTTATAATAATCCAAACGTTCCTAAAAAAGTACAAAATGTATTAAGGCTTCAACAGTTTAATCAGGGTGTACAAACTACTTACAATGGATTAAGTGAACCCGGACATTTTGCATTGGACTTATTTGGTTCTATACCAGTTGTTGGAGAGCCAATAGATGCATTAAATGGAGCATGGTATGCAGCAGAAGGGAATTACGCATATGCTTCTATGAGCTTTGCTTCTGCAGTCGGTGTTGGAGAAATATTCAAATACGGAAAGTATGTTTTTAAATATGGAGATAATGCGGCAAATACCTTTGGTAAACTTGGTAATAAGTACGCAGATAAGTTAAAGAATATTGATGTTGCTGCTAATAAGGTTCGGTTTTTCGACCAAGGTGATGCAAATAAAGTCATTGTAATTGGAAGAGGTCAAACTGAAAGAGTTGAAAAAGTAGCGGGAGCAATAGGTGCAGGTACATTTGATCCCGCTAATTATCCTGGGATGTCAGTATTAGATGCTAACAAAACTTGGATTAAAGAAAAACTTGAAAAGGGTTATTCAGTGCTTGATATAGGTTTAGAACCTGAATGGACTGCAAAAGGAAGTTATAAAACAGGAGATTATTACGGTGCTGAAATCCAAGAAATAGTAAACTACTTCGGTAATAAAATCAACGAGTAATGAATAATGACAATATAAAAACTGAAAATTTGCCTAACCTCCTCGGATCTTTTGAGGCCAAGGCATTAAATCAATTTCACTATCTTTCAAAATTTGGATTTGGTGTTCCGAATATCAAGAAATCAAGTACTTGGGTTCTGTTACAGTATCAAAATGAGATAGGAGTTGTTAAAATTAACTTTAGTGTTTTAGATCAAACTATCTACACGGACATTTTGAAAATAATGCATAATGGAGAAATAGCTAAAACAACTGATAATAACAACACAATCAGCTTATCGAGTCTTGTAATGTATCATGATCCAAACAACCCAATTTTTGAAAAACTTCATGTTAGAAATGGCGATTTTGAAGAACCTTTAGCAATAAGTGCTGAGCTTTTGAAAAGATATGGTTCAGAAATTTTATCAGGGCAGAAATGGATAAGCGAAAAGCAAGCCTTAGAAAAAATTAATCGTAAGGTTTAAAGAGTTATTGAATTTATATTATTCAAATTAGAACAAGCCACCACGCTGATTCGGGTTTGTAACCCGAATTTTTCACCCACTAGCGCAAGTCTTCCAGCCAAGCCAGTGCGATGGCGTGACTTGTGCCTTATTATAATTATTTACCCCACACAAGTCTTCCAACAAAGGCCTTGAGCGTAAGAGTGACTTGTGTTTTGCTAAAAATCAACCATCTAGCGCAAGTCTTCCTACGAAGGATTTGCGCGTAGGAGCGACTTGTGCTTTAACAAAATCGCCATAGGAATAGTAAAACGTAACATGTACACATCACTACTTGTATCTTTCAACTTTAGGATATCATATTTAACAACCATATCCACTACATTCAATCTTATAACAAAAGCCCCACTTTTATCTCGACAGCAACCCAACAACACATATTTTTCACGCTCTTCAACAAAATATGACGCAAATTAATTGCAAGCAGCAAAATAGTTAATGCCCATGTATTTAATGTATTACGCTTTATCTGTTCGGCTTTTCCTACCCAATAAGGTAGCTCAACTCTCCCTATTTTTTGGTATTGACAAGTGTATTTTTTGTTTATATATTTATGCAGTTGATAAAACGAAAATAATTACAAATAAATCAATAGGATATGAAAGATTATTATGTGAACAAAAATCCACAATCAAATGGCGATCATGAAGTACATCATGAAGATTGTAATTATCTTCCATCTGTAGAAAATAGAAGATACCTTGGCTTATTTAGTAATTGTAGTGGAGCCGTACAAGAATCAAAAAAAACATATCCTCGATCAAACGGTTGCTATTTTTGCTCACGTGAATGTCATACTGGTTAAAACAAAGCAAACTTCTAATAAAACATTCAATCATTCAGTCATTGTCTCATTCAATCGTTTTTACTACAAAAGGACATTTTTCATGTCTTTATGCAATTAATAATTAAGAAAACTATTCACTAATTTTCATAGTATGATTTAGATAAAAAACAGAACTAAACTTCTAAACACAATAATCAAATTTTAAAAATTAACTTAATCTCTTATCAAAATGAAAAAAACCAAACTTAGTTTATTTGCCTTACTATTGGTATTACCAATTATTTTCAACAGTTGTAAAAAAAATAATGATGATGATCCTGTATCAAGTAACACAAAAATCACAGCATCAATTGATGGTATTGAGTGGAATGGAATAAATACTCAGATAAAGGAAATAAATAATGTGTTAACTATTTCCAGCGTATCAGAATCTGGGTCTTCAATCATAATTACAATATACAATGGTTTTGAAGAAGGAACATATATATTAAATAAGACATCATTTGGAGCTGCAGTATATCAAGAAGTTGGCGCAGGAGAAGGATTTACAACAAATGGTAGTTCCACAGTTGGAGGTCAGGTAGTAATTTCTGAAATTAATACAACCAACAAAACTTTATCAGGTACATTCTCATTTGATGTATTTGGACTTTCAAGTCACCAGGTTAAATCAATCACTAACGGTGTAATTGATAAGGTTGAATACACAGCAAAATGATGTTAATCGCAAAAAGAAAAAGCACGTGTCAGTATGCGTGCTTTTTTTTTGAAAACCAACACTAATCTTGAGCACGTATGGAATTGCCAAACATATGCTTTAATCGCTCTTCATTCTCGTCCGCGTTTGCAACGCGGATGTTATCATTATCTGTACTTTGTCATTACCATTCTTACACAATTCTTTCAAACTCGGTTTATCAATACTGGTTCAGGCTAATTTATAACCAATATAAAATAATCACCAACAAGGCATTATCCTAGCTAATATGTTAGATTTGTGTCGATTAATTTGATGATCAAACTATATCTTGTTTTCATCAAAATGGAACACGATTTACAAAACCAAGCAGTAAATTATGAAATTCATAAAACACTTAATAATTCTTTTAAGTCTCCTTATCTACTCAACTATTTATGGACAAAACGAAGCTAATATCTGGTACTTCGGTCAGCATGCAGGTTTAGATTTTAATAGCGGATCACCTGTAGCATTAACTGATGGAGCTCTGACAACTGATGAGGGTTGTGCCACTATTTCTGATGGAAATGGAAATATTCTTTTTTATACTGAAGGAACAACTATTTGGAATAGTGATCATCTGGTTATGGATAATGGAAATGGTTTGTTAGGTAACTTTAGTTCTACTCAATCAGGTATTATTGTCCCGCAACCCGGAAGCTCGGATATTTATTATGTTTTTACAGTACCTGCTTCACATCAAAATAGTGCTATATTACATTATTCTATTGTTGATATGAGCTTTAATGGTGGACTTGGAAAAGTAACATCTAAAAATATATATCTACATGATCCCGTTACGGAAAAAGTAACCTCAGTTGTACATAGTAATGGTATCGACTTTTGGGTAGTTACGCATGAGCGTGAAACAGATGCTTTTTGTTCATTTCTGGTATCTTCATCTGGAGTAAATTTGACACCTGTTGTTAGCAATGTAGGTTCGGTTCACGCTTTACCCCACCAAAACTACATAGGTTACCTGAAAGCATCACCAAATGGTAGTTATATTGCATGTGCTATTTTTGGCTCATTGGAACTGGTTGAAATATTTGATTTTGATAATAGTACCGGACAGGTCTCAAATACAATATCAATATCTGGATATACTGGTCCATATGGGATTGAGTTTTCGCCTGATGAATCAAGACTATATTTTGATGCAGATGCGGATTTATTGCAGGTAAATCTTAATGCCGGATCACCTGCTGATATTATAAATTCAACAATGATAATAACCACTGGTAGCTCAGCATATACAGGAGGTGCAATACAACTCGGCCCCGATCAAAAGATATATCACACTCATTGGGATTGTGGATATCTTGATGCTATTTATAACCCGAATGAGTTGGGTATTGCATGCAATCATGTTTATGAAGAAGTCTATCTTGACGGGAAGTTAGGAAGCTATGGTCTTCCAACTTTCATCCAAAGCTACTTTTCAGCATCTATAACCTTTCAAAATAGTTGCTTTGGCGACACAACTTACTTCAGCATTTCCACATCCGATCCAATACAGTCAATATTATGGAATTTTGGTGATCCTGCATCGGGATCAAACAACACATCTACTGAACTTCAGCCCGGTCACCTATATACTTCAACGGGTAGTTATACTGTTACTGCTTCAATTATTTTTACGGGAGGTAATTCACAAGTTTTTACTACCGACCTAACTATCAACGATTCTCCACAAATAAATCTAGGTAATGATACAACCATATGTGGTGCTGCAACTCTATTGTTGGATCCCGGCTCAGGCTTCTCTTCCTATTTATGGCAGGATAATTCAACAAACCAACTTTATACGGTAACTCAACCCGGAACTTATTGGGTAACCGTTACAAATGGTAGTGGTTGTAGTTCAATTGATAGCATTACTGTAACAGTAACACCACCCTTTAATATTTCTCTCGGCAACGATTCAATCTACTGTTATCAATCTTCAGTAACATTACACGCAGGTAACACATATACAAGCTACCTTTGGCAAGATGGTAGTACCGATTCAATTTTTACTGTTTATAATAATGGAACTTATTGGGTAAATGTAACCGATGTAAACGGATGTCCCGGAGGTGATACTATATCTGTATCATTTTTCAGGAATACGGTAGAGCTGGGGAATGACACAACTATTTGTTCTAGTAATTCTGTTACTTTGGATGCTGGTATGGGCTTTATTTACTACCAGTGGAATACAGGACAAACAAGTCAGTCAATTATAGCAAGTGCAAGTGGATTTTACAATGTTGAAGCCAGCTATGCGCATTGCATATCATACGATACAATTGAATTGTCATTTTTTCCATCAGCCACAGCTTTTGCTGGGTCGAACGAATCAATTTGTCAATACCAACAATTCGATTTTTCAACTTGTACAATACTCCCCTCAGCTACAAATAATGACTCCATCCAATGGCTTGGAGGAAGCGGTACATTTAGCAATTCAACCCAGTTGCACCCCATATATACTCCCGGTATTGGTGAATTGGGAAATATTACATTATCGTTAATTGCGTATAGCTCTGGTGATTGCCCAAACGATACATCTTCCATGGTACTTTCAATAGATACAAAACCCGTATCTCAAATTAACGTACTACCTAATCCTGTGGGATGTGTAGGAAGCCCTCTTTTGTTTGAAGGTAGCAGTACAACCAATATTGCAAGTTGGATATGGGATTTTAATGATGGTTCAGGTTTAATAAACGGGCAATCCGTATCGCATTCATTCTCTTCATCTGGTAATTATGCAGTTAGCCTCACGGTGATCAGCTCGGATGGTTGTTCTGACACAAGCTCATTTTCTGTATTAATAAACCCCCTGCCTCTTGTCGATTATTCATATCTACCCAACGATTCAATATGTGTAAATGAACTTATTTCATTTACCGATATTAGTACATCAAATATTCAATCGTGGGAATGGGATTTCGATGATGGTAATAGTAGTACAATCCAAAACCCTAGCCATATTTATTCAACCGCAGGAAATTATAGTGTTCAATTAATTGTAACTGATAATAACACTTGTGTAGATTCATTAAACACAATTGTTGAGGTAAATCAACTACCTCAACCTGATTTTAACATACTTCCCAACGATACTGTCTGTGCTAATCAAGCTATAACATTTGATGGGTTTGATATAGTGGGAACACAAATTACAGATTGGCAATGGGACTTTGGTGATGGAAACCTGGGAACTGGTCAGGTTTTTATTCATACGTACGCACTTCCGGGTGATTACACAATTACACTTAGCGTATTAAATAGTAATAGCTGTACAGAAATTCATTCAAAATTAGTTCACATAAAATCAATACCCGAGTCCAATTTCACAATCTCCCCCAACGATACAAGTTGCTTGGGTGAATTAATTAATCTCGATGCCATAGATATCTCTGGTGATATCACAGCTTGGGATTGGCAATATGGTGATGGTAATACGGGCAATGGTCAAAATGTATCGCATACTTATAGCCAGCAGGGCAATATGAATATATTATCCATCTTTACAAATAGTGAGGGATGCAGTGATACTGTTGTTCAACAGCGTATTGTACAAGATGTAAATATTTGGTTCAATATAAATCAAAGTCCGAGTTGTCAGAGCTATAATGTTGATTTTGTTGGAGTAGGTGATTTGGTAACATTCACCCCTTGGGATTGGAACTTTGGTGATGGATCATCACCTGACATAGGTCATAATGTTTCTCATACATATACAATTCCCGATACTGTTAATGTGCAACTGGATGTATGCTCCGAACAAGTTATTCAACAGTTGATAATCAACGCATCTTGTCAGGTAGATGCAGGAGGATTGCAAAGAACATGTCAGGATGTGTATTTTAATTATGCAAATTCAGCAACACCTCCAACTGCAGATGGTTATTCAGCGGTACAATGGTATTCAACAGGTCTTGGAACATTTGATAATGCATCTTTGATAACTCCCACATATTTCCCACATCCAACCGAAGGATTAATCCAGAATGATACAATCATTATGACAATGATAGGCTATGGAGTTTCACCATGTGCAAACGACACTTCATATGCTGAGTTAATAGTTATACCTGGTGCTTATGCCCAAGCAGGTTCAGATGAAAATTCATGCTTTGGGTTGCCCTATGATTTTGCCAATTCAACAGATTCAGCATTTGCTACAAATTATGCAACAATAAACTGGACCACAAGTGGTACAGGATCATTTGTTGATCCAACAGCAATGCAACCAATCTATATCCCGGGACCAAGCGAGATAGGCTCTGTAACCCTAACCATGGTAGCCGCAAATATCATCAATTGCGATTCCATCGATGAAATGATATTAACTATCAGACCAACTTATGAAGTTCCTATTGATATAACAGTATGTTATTATGATTCAGTTTATGCTCAGGGTGCATGGCGCTATAGTTCCGGAATATTCTTTGACACTCTGCAATCAGTCTATGGATGTGATAGTGTAATTGTAACAAACTTCACAGTAAGAGATAAGATAGATAAGGAATTTATCATTTCAACAGGCGATTCCATTTGTCTGGGAGAATCAAGTATTTTCAATCAAACTGGTAATGCAAATCTTAATACATGGTCATGGGATTTTGGAGATGGTAACACTTCCTTCGACCCTAACCCAACACATACTTATGCTACATCAGGAATTTATGATGTAATATTTTCATTCATTGATGAAAACGGATGTAGTGATTCTGCTGTTCAACAAGCAACCGTATTTGATTTGCCGGATGTATTCTTTACATCATCCATGAATAATGTTTGTATTAATACAAGTATTAACTTTAGCGGAGTAAGCAACTCAAATATACAAAGCTGGTATTGGGACTTTGGTGATGGACAAACCGGAACAGGTCAAAACATATCTCACATTTTTACAACCTGGGGATCATTAACAGTTTCATTAACAGTAACTGATATAAACGGATGTTCACATACGGCCTATGATAATATCACCATTGCCCAACCACCTGTTGCTGATTTTACATATGAAATAGCTTTATGTGATTCAATGCAGTTTACTGATTTGTCCCTAAGCCCCCCAGGTTATAACCTCGTTACTTGGTACTGGGATTTTGGCGATGGAATTACATCAAACCTCCAAAACCCGGCACACCAATATCCAAGTAACACCACTCCTGGTGGAGAAGTATACAACGTAACATTAACCGTAGTAGCCGATAGCAATGGCTTTATGTGCTCCGACTCCATAGTCTTGCCCATAACCGTACCATCCCTACCGGATATCTTTTTCACCTACACTCCCGATCCAACCTGTCTGGGTGACAGTACATATTTCTTTGGAGAGTCAGGCTTCCCCATAGCTATCTGGCACTGGGACTTTGACGATGGTAATTTTTCCAACGATCAATATGCCAGCCACCTATATGCAAATACAGGCACCTATAACGTAGAGTTAAACATCACCGACACAAACGGCTGCGTAAACACCCTAAGCAATGTTATAGAAGTCAACCCCGTACCAACGGTAAGCTTTTCCATGAGCGACACCACAGCCTGCCATGGCACAGAAATACAATTTACCAGCACCAACAGCCCAAATGTAGCAGTTTGGTACTGGGACTTTGACGATGGATCCTTCTCCTACGATCAGGACCCAATCCATTACTTCCCCCAGAGAGGTACCTACAATGTAAGCCTGACAGTAACCGACTCAACAGGCTGCTCAGCCACAGCAACCAATCAGGTACTAATCCTGCCCGGCGCCACAGCAGATTTCACATATCAAAATCTAACCTGTAGCTCTGTATTATTCCAGGATCTAAGTATTGCACCAACAGGCTATTTCCTAACAGCATGGGATTGGGACTTTGGCGATGGTACTACTGCCACAGTACAAAATCCATCACATAACTATACCACAGGTATGGGAGTATATGATGTAACATTAATTGTAACATCTGATTCAGCAGGCTACTCGTGTACAGATACCATCACACAAACCATCTACACACCGGGACTACCTTCAGTATTTTTCACATGGAATCCAGAACCAACAATGCTTGGAGACGCAACAGACTTCTTTGGTACTTCTGGAAACATTATCACTGACTGGTACTGGGACTTCGGAGATGGTAACTTTGCCACAACTCAAAATACAACGCATAGTTTTACAACCCCCGGAATATTTAATGTAGAATTAAACATTACCGATATCGATGGTTGTCAAAATTCATTAGTCCATCAGGTAACAGTAGTTAATCAACCCGAACTTGACTTTAGCTGGAATTATAGCTGTGAAGCAGAACCAATTCAATTTTCCATCGAAAACCCTCCCACAGATATTCCAGCAGTAGCAATCTGGGCCTGGGATTTTGGCGATGGAGGTATCAGCGATGAGATGGAACCATTACATGTTTATGCCCTATCAGGAAATTACAATATATCGCTTACAATAACCGATACATCATCCGCAACAGTTACACTCATAAAACAATTAACAGTAAACCCACCACCCATATCACTATTCGGCTATAACACACCAACATGTGTAGATAATCAGGTTCAGTTCAATAATCTTAGCACAACCCTAACAGGCTTTATTACAGAGTGGCACTGGGACTTTGGAGATGGCAATACCCAAACAGTAGTATCTTCCAATAACCCAAATGTAATGCACACTTATTCAAATACAGGTACTTATATAGTAACATTAACCGTCGTTAATTCCGATAGTTGCGAAAATATCTCGCAGAACTTCATCACCATAAATCCAAGCCCTGTGGCGATGTTTGACTTCAATAGCAGTTGTGCCAATAATCCAATGAGTTTTACCAACAACTCAATCGAAAACGGAGGAGGAACAATTGTGACATATCTGTGGAATTTTGATGATCCAACCTCGGGATCAGAAAATACTTCTAATCTGCAAAATCCATTACATATATTTAGTACAGCAGGCGATTACAATGTTGCTCTGATTGTTACAAATAT
>CALDOI010000285.1 GCA_937912115.1 uncultured Bacteroidota bacterium
TTGAAACGGGCTATGAGCATTTAACCTTAATCGAGCTGCCGCAATAATACCAATTAGTATTATTATTGAGAATAATAGATAAGTCAAATTGTAATTAAAGCGAATGGCAAAGCCTAGCATTGTTCCCAGAAAACCTCCCCAGGCTATCATATGAAGGCTTATTTTTGTTGTATAATTAATTAGTAATGTAATAAGGACTAACATTGTTGATCCCATCATAAAAAAGGTAATCAATCCTGCTAATGATGTTTGCTTTAGTAATTGATAAGTTCCATAAAAAACGAGGGCAATAATTAGCATTGGTAATACTCGTTCCCTTTGTGATCGCATTTCCAGACTCTTTATCTTACCTATTCTCAGTAGTAGGAATATGATAATTGATGGTAATACAAATGTTGACAAAAACACAAAAGCTACAACTATATACCTATAATTAACCGGAATAGCCAATATTGAATGAGTTTGAAGATTCATTAGTATCAATAATGCATAAGTTGGCACAAGCAAAGGATGGAAAATAGCGGATAGTATTTTGGCTGACGTTGTTGTCATTATTATTTGGTTTTCATTCTTATTTTGGATGTTGGATCGGTAATGGTAAAATCATAAACTCCACCAGTATGTGACCTAATAAAACGGCTCATTTCTTTACAGTTCCTTTCTTAATCTGGCTACGGGTATTTTAAGTTGTTCGCGATATTTTGCAACAGTTCGGCGTGCAATTGGATAACCTTTCTCCTTCAATTTCGTCGTAAGATACTCATCAGTAAAAGGCTTTTCTTTGCTTTCGGCATCTATGATCTCTTTCAAAATTGTTTTAATTTCGCGTGTTGATACTGTTTCACCATCATCCTTTTGCATCGATTCGCTAAAGAAACTTTTGATTAATAATGTACCAAAAGGTGTTTGAACGTATTTGCTGTTAGCAACTCGGGAAATTGTAGATATATCAAGATTAACTTTTTCAGCTATATCCTTAAGTATCATTGGCCTAAGCTTTGTGTCATCACCTGTTAGTAAATACTCATATTGGTAGTCCATAATTGCCTTCATGGTCGAATACAATGTGTTTTGACGTTGTTGAATAGCATCAATAAACCAACGTGCTGAATCCACTTTTTGCTTTATAAACGAAAACGCTTCTCTTTGTTTCTTACTTTTTTTCTGCTTACCAACTGTGTCCATCATACCTGAAAAAGAGTTACTAACTTTTAGATCGGTACTATTCCATGAGTTTAACGAAAGCTCTAGCTCATCACCATTATTTGTAATGGTAAAATCAGGAATTATGTAGTGATTTTCTTTTGTTGTTTCGCTTAACGAATTTCCAGGTTTTGGATTCAAATGAAGTATTACTCCCAACGCTTCTTTAAGTTGTTCTTCACTAATTTCAACCCTTTTCATTATCTTTTGATAATGTTTTTTAGTGAAATCGTTAAAATACCTACTAATTATTCGTTTTGCTAATTCGAGTTTTTCAGATGGGGACTCCTGAAGTTGCCGATTTATTTGTATCAATAAACAATCTTTCAAATCTTTAGCACCAACACCCGCTGGATCAAATTGCTGAATAATCGAAAGAACCCTTTCCACATCCTCTTTTCCAGCCATTACATTTTGAGAAAAAGCCAAATCGTCAACAATGGCATCAACCGAGCGTTGTAAATAACCCGAATCGTCGATGTTCCCAATAATATACGTACCAATATTGGTATCCATTTCACTTAGATGACGTAAGCTTAGCTGTTGCTGAAGATTTTCATGAAAACTAGTTCCGGAAACAAAAGGCACCTCTCTTCTATCCTCATCTGAGCTGTAATTATTTGTTTGAAGTTTATATGAAGGAACGTCATCTTCATTAATATAATCATTAAAATCGAATTCATCATCTTTAGCCTTAAAGTCATCAAGTTCAGTATCAACTGGCTCATCTTTATCATCTTGATCAGATTTTTCATCATAATCATCCTGATCGGAGCTCTCATTTGAATCAACTTCGAGTGCCGGATTATCCTCAATTTCTTGCTTAATTCGTTGCTCTAAACCAACAGTCGGAATCTGCAATAACTTCATCAACAAAATTTGCTGAGGAGATAATTTTTGAAGTAATTTTTGCTGTAAGCGTTGGTTTAACATTTAAAATATTTAAGATTTCAACCAACACAAATGTAAGAACATTTTTATTATGGCACAATTTTGGTGATATTTATTTCAAATTGTTATTAACCAATAATCAATCTTTCCACTATAAATATAAAGATGCTTCACAAATGAGCTATCATTAATCTGTGAATCCCAGCCTGCGGCGGGTATGTGTGTCAACGAGACTATAAACAATAGAATTTTACCTTCTTTGGAAATTATTCAGATATCGGGAGATTAAAACTCCAAATTCATCGGTGTTCGGGGAAACGGTATTACATCACGTATGTTACCCATACCAGTAATAAATAAAATAAGCCGCTCAAAACCTAATCCAAAACCAGCATGTGGAACAGTACCAAACTTACGGGTTTCAAGATACCACCACATCGATTCTTCTGGGATATCCATCTCGGTCATACGCCGCGATAACTTTTCATAATCTTCCTCACGCTGTGATCCTCCAATTATTTCACCAATTTGTGGAAAAAGAATATCCATAGCCCTTACGGTTTTCCCATCATCGTTTTGCTTCATATAAAAAGCTTTTATTGATGCCGGATAATCTGTAAGGATAACTGGTTTTTTAAAGTGCTTTTCAACCAAATATCTTTCGTGTTCCGATTGCAAATCTGCACCCCACCCTTCGATCACAAATTGGAATTTCTTTTTCTTATTTGGGTTCGAATTTTTAAGAATATCAATTGCCTGAGTATATGTTAGTCTTTCGAATGGTTGATCAAGGACAAACCTCAGTTTTTCGATAAGCTCCATCGATTTTTCATCTGCTTTCTTATTTTTTTCTTCTTCTGTTAATCGATTACTTAAGAATACTAAATCCTCCATACAATGTTCAAGGGCATATCCAATAACATATTTCAACATGTCTTCGGCCAAATTCATATCATCAACAATATCTCCAAAGGCAAACTCGGGTTCAATCATCCAAAACTCTGCCAAATGGCGTGCTGTATTTGAGTTTTCGGCACGGAAAGTTGGTCCAAAAGTATATACTTTGGATAATGCCAATGCGGCCAATTCTGCTTCCAGTTGACCTGAAACAGTTAGGTTTGCTGCTTTACCAAAAAAATCCTTGCTAAAATCAACTTTACCTTCTTTTGTTTTTGGAATATTATCCAGATCTAATGTTGTAACCTGAAACATTTCACCGGCTCCTTCGGCATCAGACCCAGTTATGATTGGTGAATGAATATTATAGAATCCCCTATCGTTGAAAAACTTATGAATGGCAAATATCATATTATGCCTTATACGAGCGATGGCTGCAAAAGTATTTGTGCGATAACGCAAGTGAGCTTTTTCACGTAAGAACTCAAGTGAATGTTTTTTTGGTTGAAGAGGATATTCATCAGGATTGGCAATGCCTAAAATTTCAACTTTTTTTGCATGCACTTCAACACTTTGCCCACTTCCAGTTGACTCAACAAGCTCCCCAACTATGGATAAGGCAGCTCCAGTGTGAACTTTTTCAAGGATACTTGTGGTATTATTGTCAACATCAACAACTATTTGCACATTATTAATTGTTGATCCATCATTAAGTGCAATAAATGCTACATTTTTACTTGCACGTTTTGTGCGTACCCATCCTTGTACAACTACTTCACTACCATAATCTCTTGATTGGAGTAATGATTTAATCTCAGTTCTTCTCACTTTGTTTAATTTTTAATTAAGATGCAAAAAAACTAAAATTCAGCCATATAACTGTTGATTATTGAAATGAATTTTAAATAAACAGCAAAGAAATGTTATCGAAACGATTTTTTTTGTTATTCTGAGCGCAGCGAAGAATCTCTTTATCCCTGTTAATCAAAGGCATGAGGTTCTTCGCTGCGCTCAGAATGACAAACAATGGGATATCAATAATTAAACGGTCTGTTCAATTCGGCATCTATCAAATTGGTTAGTTTCTTTAACTCAAAAAATTCCTGTTGAAGCAGGTATATCTCAGCATCATCTGTGGCAACTTTTAATTGTTTAGAGATATCGTTAAGTTTTTTACTTATAAGCCTTGATTTAAAGGACATGAGAGTTGAGAGAGCAAGGTGGAATAAATCGTCTTCCTCTTTTTTAACAAATATTTTATTCTTTTCCCAGTTTTCACTTAGCTCATATTGGCTTGTGATAAGCTCAATGGCAATTGAAGACATTGCAGGATTTGGATGGTTTGTGAAATAAGCAACATTTAATACTTCCGACTTTTCTTTTGCATTTTTAATTTCCTGAACAATTGATTGATATATTTTATTTTCGAAATTTAAACTATCATTATCCAGATCACTGATAATGAAATCAGATATCGAGATTTCGTGTTCTTCATTATCCTCAGTGCTAACCTTAACTTGTGTATTACCAAATAGTAACAATAACCGAGCTAAATCATTTTCCAAATAGCTGATATCAAGGGGATCAACATCCTTTTGTCCCGATCTGACATCTACTATATCTTCATGTGGAATTATTTCGGAAGGGATGTTTGCCTGCTTGCTAAATTTTTGACGCAGTATTTTATTGAGAGCATTAATTAAGATTTGCTCCTGTGTTCCGAGCAATACACTACACTCTTTTATGTATTCAGATCGGACTATACCATCTGGAATAATAGAAATAGTTTGAACAATATCCCTAATTAAAGAAGCCCTTGCCGCCGGATCACCTTCTGTTTCTTCCTTTAGTAGGCCGGTTTTAAATACGATAAAATCAACTGCCGTATTTTTTATGAAATTTTCGGTTTCACTTGTTGTATGGTTACGAGCATATGAATCGGGATCTTCACCCTCGGGAAAAAGAACAATTTTTACATTCATTCCTTGCTCTAATATCAAATCAATTCCCCGAAAAGAAGCCTTAATTCCTGCTGTATCACCATCATAAAGAATTGTGATATTTGGAGTATATCTGCTAATCAACTTTATTTGGTCAACAGTTAATGATGTTCCAGATGAAGAAACAACATTTTCAATTCCCGCCTGATGAAGTGAAATAACATCCGTATATCCCTCAACCAAATAACATTTATTCTGTTTAACAATTGCATTGCGTGCAAAGTAAATACCATATAATACTTTGCTCTTATTATAAATATCCGATTCAGGTGAGTTTAAATATTTTGCTTTTGATTTCTCAGATGAAAGTATTCTTCCTCCAAAACCAATTACTCGCCCTGTAAGGTTATGGATGGGAAAAATTACCCTTCCGCGAAAGCGATCTAATAAACTATCATCCTTATCGATACTTAATCCGGTGCCAACCAGTATATCTTTTTTGTATCCATTTGCCAAAGCATGTTTCGAATAATCTTCCCATTGATCGATCGCATATCCAATCTCGAACTTTTGAATGATTCCTTCACGAAAATCTCTTTCCTTTAGATAACTTAGCCCAATCGATTTCCCCTCACCTTTTTCGAAAAGATTTTTTGAAAAATAGTTTGTGATGAAAGTATTTAATGCCAGCATACTCTCTTTTTCATCAAGTTGCTGTTGCATTTCGGGGGTAACGTCCTCTTCTTCTATTTCAATACCATATCTTTTTGCAAGATAACGGAGTGATTCGGGATATGTATAATGTTCGTGTTCCATAACAAAGCCAACCACGTTGCCAGCCTTACCACATCCGAAACATTTATATATACCTTTTGACGGACTTACGCTAAAAGAAGGTGTTTTTTCATTATGAAAAGGACACAATCCTAAATAATTAGCACCTCTCTTTTTGAGCGTAACAAAGTCGCCCACCACCTCCTCAACTCGCGAAGTTTCAAAAATTGTTTGTATGGTATTAGGATTTATCACGCTTCAAATATTTCA
>CALDOI010000286.1 GCA_937912115.1 uncultured Bacteroidota bacterium
GGTAATACAATAAATGATCCTAAACGATAGATCAAAATAATACCAAGGGTATAAAGAATTCTGTTCCTTAATTCCTCAATCTTATTTATATTTCTAAGGGTTTCGATTAACTTTTTCATCTAACTTTAGATTTTTGTAACAGAACCACCTTGTGCTTCAATGGCTGCCTGCGCTGTTTTTGTAAAACCGTGTGCTGTAACTTCAAGTTTAGCTTTTAGCTCACCTGATCCTAATATTTTTATTAGATCATTTTTGGTAGCTAATCCATTCTCAATAAGCACTTCCAAATTAACTTCGGTTATTTTTTTATTATCTACCAAATCCTGAAGTACATGTAAGTTAATACCCCTGAATTCTTTACGGTTAATATTTTTAAAACCAAATTTAGGAACACGGCGATATAATGGCATCTGACCACCTTCAAAACCAATTTTTCTCTTGTAACCGGATCTTGATTGAGCACCTTTATGACCTTTGGTGGCTGTGCCACCGCGGCCTGATCCCTGTCCTCGTCCAATTCTCTTTTTGTTCTTTACAGAACCCTCTGCAGGTTTAAGACTACTTAAATCCATTATTATATACTTTTTAAATTTCTTCTACCTTCAATAAATGCTTAACTTTATTAATCATACCTTCTACCTGTGGTGTAAGGTCATGATCTTTTGGCCTATTAAGTTTTTTAATTCCTAAGGCTCTTAGTGTCAACTTTTGCCTTTCGGGTCTGTTGATTGCACTTCTTACTTGTATAATTCTTACTTTCTTCATCTCCTGCTAATATTTAACTATTATCCGTTAAAAACAGTATCAAGTTCAACGCCTCTAACTTGTGCAACTGTATATGGGTCTCTCATTTTTGTAAGTGCATCGATTGTAGCTTTTACCACTGAGTGAGGGTTTGATGATCCCTTTGATTTTGCAAGTACATCTTTTACTCCAACACTTTCAAGTACGGCACGCATAGCTCCACCCGCAATTACACCAGTACCAGGCGATGCGGGTTGAATATAAACTAAAGCACCACTATATTTACCAAGTTGCTGATGAGGTAGAGTACCTTTAAGAACAGGGACTTTTACTAAATGTTTTTTAGCATCATCAATACCTTTTGCAATTGCAGAAGTAACCTCTTTAGCCTTACCCAAACCATAACCAACAACTCCGTTTTCATTTCCAACAACAACAATTGCTGAAAAGCTAAAAGTACGACCACCTTTAGTAACTTTAGTTACCCTTTGAATGCTTACCAGTCTATCTTTAAATTCGATTTCACTGGATTTAACACGTTTTATATTTGCGTTTGTCATGATCAATTAAAATTTAAGTCCACCTTTTCTTGCAGCTTCAGCAAGTGATTTGATTCTACCGTGATATAAATAACCGTTTCTATCAAAAACAACATTTTCGATGTTTACTGCTTTTGCTTTTTCTGCTATGAGGGTACCAACTAATCTGGCTTGTTCTATCTTATTAACCTTTGTGTCAGCAGCGTCATTAATACGTGATGATGCAGCAACAAGTACAGTTCCATCGTTATCATCAATAAGCTGAACGTAAATTTGTTTGTTGCTTCTAAACACAGACATTCTTGGTCTTTCAGCTGTACCAATAATGGTTTTTCTGATTCTCCTTTTTATTCTGAGTCGGCTGTATGCCTTTTTATTCTTTATTCCCATTACTATTAGGTTTTACCTGTTAACAGTTTCAATAGTTTATTATTTATCTCCAGCAGCTTTACCAGCTTTCTTTCTAAGTACTTCACCCTGAAATTTAATACCTTTACCTTTGTATGGTTCAGGTTTACGTTGTGAACGAATCTTAGCAGCTACCTGTCCGATAAGTTGTTTGTCGATTGAAAACAATTTAATCGTCGGATTTTTACCTCTTTCAGATATTGTTTCTACCTTAACCTCCGTTGGAAGTTCAATATATATATGATGTGAATATCCTAAGGCAAGATCGAGTAGTTGACCTTTTGCTTCTGCTTTAAAGCCAACACCAACTAATTCTTGTACAGTAGTATATCCTTCACTTACTCCTTTAATCATATTTGAAATCAAAGATCTATATAGTCCATGCTTTGCTTTATGATCCTTTTTCTCGGTGGCTCTAGCTAGTACTACATCTCCATCTTCAACTTTTACAGTTATTGCTGGATCAACGAGTTGTTCAAGCTCTCCTAATTTTCCTTTAACCTTAACAAGGTTTGTATCAGTTATTACTACTTCTACGCCTTCTGGTAAAGCTATGGGCATTTTTCCTATTCGTGACATTGTCTTACTCCTTATTTTAACTTACAAAACAAATTACTTCGCCACCTATTTCAAGTTTTCTAGCTTCTTTATCGGTAAGTACACCTTTAGAAGTTGAAAGAACCGCTACACCAAGGCCGTTTAATACTCGTGGTAATTCGGTAGCATTAACGTACTGACGTAAACCTGGACGTGAAACTCTTTTAAGATCGGTTATTGCTGGTAATTTTGTTACTGGGTGATATTTTAGTGCAATTTTAATAGTTCCCTGTACCTTATCATCTTCAAACTTATAGTTTAAGATATATCCTTTTTCGAAAAGGATCTTGGTAATATTCTTTTTCAGGCTGGAGGATGGCACTTCTACCATTCTATGTTTTGCAGCTACAGCATTTCTAATCCTAGTTAAATAATCTGCAATTGGATCGGTTATCATCTGACTTAACTTTTTATATTATTATTACCAACTGGTTTTCTTAATCCCAGGAATTAAACCTTTTAACGCCATTTCGCGAAAGTTAATACGAGAAATTCCAAATTGTCTCATATACCCTTTAGGTCGACCTGTTAACTGGCAGCGATTGTGTAAACGAACTGGAGAAGCATTTTTAGGTATTTTTTGTAACCCTTCATAATCTCCGGCAGCTTTCAATTCAGCACGTTTTTCAGCGTACTTCTCTACCATTTTTTGTCTCTTGCGCTCACGCGCCTTCATTGATTCTTTTGCCATGAGCTATGCTTTTTTCTGGTTTTTGAATGGTAAACCAAATGCTTTTAACAACCCAAATGCTTCTTGATCTGTATTTGCTGATGTTACAATGGTTATATCCATACCATTAATATTATTCACTTTGTCGATATCAATTTCAGGGAAAATTAATTGCTC
>CALDOI010000287.1 GCA_937912115.1 uncultured Bacteroidota bacterium
TGCCAGCATAGCTCAGTTGGTCAGAGCAGCTGATTTGTAATCAGCAGGCCGTGGGTTCGAATCCCTCTGCTGGCTCAGTTCTTTTAAATATTGATTACCCGGGGAGATACCGAAGCGGTCAAACGGGGCAGACTGTAAATCTGTTGGCTCAGCCTTCGGAGGTTCGAATCCTCCTCTCCCCACTTTTTTATTGATAACTGAATATTGATAATTTATTATTAAATAATCAATCGAAAATTAGCAATAATAAATATTACAAGAACAGGCGGGAATAGCTCATTTGGTAGAGCGACAGCCTTCCAAGCTGTAGGTGGCCGGTTCGAGCCCGGTTTCCCGCTCATGGTTTGCCGGGGTAGCTCAGGGGTAGAGCGCTTCCTTGGTAAGGAAGAGGTCACGAGTTCAATTCTCGTCCTCGGCTCAAAAGATTGTTAATACGAATAAGAATCACTTTTAATTAAATAAGTTTTAGATATGGCTAAAGAAAAATTCGACCGTTCCAAACCACACGTAAATATTGGAACTATTGGTCACGTTGATCATGGAAAAACAACTTTGACTGCTGCTATCACGCTTTCATTAGTTGCCGAAGGTGGGGCGGTGTTTGCATCTTTTGATTCCATCGATAATGCTCCCGAAGAAAGAGAAAGAGGTATTACTATTAATACTGCTCACGTTGAATACTCAACAAAAAATCGTCACTATGCTCACGTTGACTGTCCTGGTCACGCGGATTATGTGAAGAATATGGTTACTGGTGCTGCCCAAATGGACGGTGCTATTATCGTTGTTGCTGCAACAGATGGTCCAATGCCACAAACACGCGAGCATATCTTGCTGGCACGTCAGGTTGGTGTACCTCGTCTTGTTGTATTTATGAATAAAGTAGATATGGTTGACGATGAGGAGTTATTAGAACTCGTTGAAATGGAAATCAGAGAACTACTTTCATTCTATAAATTTGATGGTGACAATACTCCTGTAATTCAAGGATCAGCTCTTGGTGCTCTTAATCAAGAACCAAAGTGGGTTGAGAAAGTTGTTGAACTAATGGATGCTTGTGATGAGTGGATTCCATTACCAACACGTGATCAGGATAAACCATTCCTAATGCCTGTTGAGGATGTATTCTCAATTACAGGTCGTGGAACTGTTGCTACTGGTAGAATCGAAACAGGTATTATCAATACTGGTGATCCAGTTGATATTATTGGTATGGGTGCTGAAAAACTTAAATCAGTTGTAACTGGTGTTGAGATGTTCCGCAAAATACTTGATAGAGGTGAGGCTGGTGACAATGCCGGACTACTACTTAGAGGTGTTGCTAAAGACGAAATCACACGTGGTATGGTAATTGCCAAACCTGGTAGTGTTAAGCCTCACGCACACTTTAAAGCAGAAGTTTATATTCTTAAAAAAGAAGAAGGTGGACGTCACACTCCATTTCACAACAGATATCGCCCTCAATTTTACTTCAGAACAACTGATGTAACAGGTGAGATTTTCTTACCAGAAGGTGTTGAGATGGTTATGCCTGGTGATAACTTAACTGTAGAAGTTAAACTTATTGCTGAGATTGCAATGAATGTTGGGCTTCGTTTTGCTATCCGTGAAGGTGGCCGTACAGTTGGTGCTGGTCAGGTAACTGAGATCATTTAATATAAGATAAATATAATATTCTAAAGGTAGTGGCGTATGCTTATTGCCTTTAGAATTTTTTAGTAAACACGGGTGTAGCTCAATTGGTAGAGTGGCGGTCTCCAAAACCGTAGGTTGTGGGTTCGACTCCTACCACCCGTGCAAATAGAAAAAATAACTACTGAAATGGCAAAATTAGGTATATTAAATTATTTCAAAATTAGTTATGACGAATGGATGCATAAAGTATCCTGGCCAAGTTGGAGTGAGCTGCAGAACAGTGCAATCGTAGTATCCGTCGCTTCCCTTATAATCGCAATTGTCGTTTATTTGATGGATATCTCTTTTTCAAGTATTCTTGAAAGGTTTTACGGATTATTTTAATCCATAGAGCTAGTTCTGTTCACGTATATATATATAATTATTAACTGTTTTAACTAATCACAACGAAACCTGTATAATGAGCGAAGAATCAGGAAAAAAATGGTACGTTGTTAGGGCGATCAGTGGCAAAGAGAAGCGAGTAAAAGAATATCTTGAAAGTGAAGTTAAGCGACTTAACCTACAAGAATATATTACTCAAATTCTTATTCCCACCGAGAAGGTCTTTCAAATACGTAAAGGAAAAAAAGTTAGCAAAGAGCGAAATTATTTTCCTGGGTATGTCCTGATAGAAGCCATACTTACTGGTGAAATACCTCATATCGTTAAAAATGTACCCGATGTACTTAATTTTTTAGGTACCAAAGGTAAACCGGAACCCATCAGAGAGTCAGAAGTAAAACGGATCTTAGGAAAAGTTGATGAGCTGGCAGAAATGGGTGAAGAGGTGAATATTCCTTTTATTGTTGGTGAAACTGTCACCGTGATTGATGGACCATTCAACAGCTTTAGCGGAATTATTGAGGATATCAACCATGAGAAAAAGAAACTTAAGGTAATGGTGAAAATTTTCGGAAGAAAAACACCACTTGAGTTAGGATTTATGCAAGTTGAAAAAGAATAGTTAAAACGCAATTCTAAATTTTAAACGTTGGTTTAAAATGGCAAAAGAAATAAGTGGATTAATAAAATTACAAATTAAAGGAGGAGCTGCAAACCCTTCACCTCCCGTAGGACCTGCTTTGGGTGCTAAAGGTGTAAACATAATGGAGTTTTGTAAGCAGTTTAATGCTCGTACTCAGGATCAAGCCGGTAAGGTTATTCCTGTGATCATTACTGTTTTCAAAGATAAGTCCTTTGAGTTTATCATCAAAACGCCCCCAGTTGCTGTTCAAATTATGGAAGTAGCCAAATTAAAAAAAGGCTCATCCGAACCGAACCGCGACAAAGTAGCTACCATTACCTGGGAACAGATAAAAGGTATCGCCGAAGGCAAAATGAAAGATTTAAATGCTTTCACTGTTGAGTCGGCAATGCGTATGGTAGCTGGTACAGCACGTAGTATGGGTGTGAAAGTTAAAGGAACGTTTCCTTCTTAAATTTAGTTAGCAAAATAGTTAACAGGAGAAGAATATGGCAAAAATGAC
>CALDOI010000288.1 GCA_937912115.1 uncultured Bacteroidota bacterium
TTTTTAAATTCAATATCAAAAGAACTAAACGACTCAATAGAATCGATAATAACTCTATTGACAATAGAAATGCTCTCTTCGGATGTATCGCCAAAAAATTTTAATGTAATATGGAATTTATCTGGATCAATCCAACTTATTTTATTATACTCAAGTGCCTTCCTAATAGAATTATACGTATCAATCATTTTTGCATTAGGTGAAATCTTTATGGCAAGAAAAAGGCGCTTCATGGCTCATTAAATGGAATCATTAACGATAATTATGCTTGAGGTCTTACCTGACCAGCCTTCTGTATCAAATACCTGCAAACCTACTTCATAGGTTCCTGATTTAGAGTATTTATAGTTAATTATGGGAACTGCTAATGGTTCAGTCCATTGTTGTTTTCCTTCAAAATCCCAAGAAAATCGCAGCAGATTTAGCAAATCTTCTGTATCGTTACTGCCAATAGCAGTAAAGGTTACTATTGTTGAAGTATCGATAATTACAGGGCTATAAGAAAAGACAGCTAGTGGAGGATTGTTTGGATTTATTTCTGTAGAATCCTTACAAGAAATCAACGACAGTGACAAAACGGCTATCATACATAGTGGTACTAATCTTATTATTTTCATGTTATATGGGTGGTGGTTAATTAATACTAAATTAATCAGGTTATTATTTAAGACTGCTAATTTACAAAAAAATTTTAATTTGAAAATGTATGCTATTAAAGAATAATTATCTTTGCTCGCTGATTTTCAACAAATGTTAGTTGATCATTGCTTTCACCGGGGGGATTAGCTCAGTTGGCTAGAGCGTTTGACTGGCAGTCAAGAGGTCATCGGTTCGATTCCGATATTCTCCACTCAATAACAGAGAGTTGCAAAGTGTTTTTGCAACTCTCTTTTCATTTGCACTCTATTTGCACGCATTTTTTATAAAACATCTATTTGAATCTATAAATATGCATCTTCTCTTGATTTATCTTCATCATTAGATAATAAGTACTTAATATTACCACTTATACAAGTTGGGTCTTTGTAATAACTTCGTTGTAGAAGTTTGATAATTGGTTGAGTAGATTTATGGGAATCGTCAATCAAACTGACCACACCATCCCGATCGGAATAGACCAGTTTTGATGTGTTAAAATCTGACATATACTGTTGTCAGTTAAAATCGGCGCTAGGTGGTCAGATGCACAGGCTCTTCCACCCCACTATAAATTAAGGTTAAGAACATTCAGAATAAATTAAATACATAATATTCTTTTATTTCTTTATGTCATTATTAATTGCTGTTATAAGTAATCTATATCAAAAATCATTAAGACCGTTTTAAGACCATCTAGGTCTTGACGTGCATTACATTAATGTTTCATCTTTCTAAGGCTAATTTACTTAACCCACGTAAGCCGTTGAGGTAATGGTTGTTGTGCATTTTCTTAAGTTTCACTTAGTACAAAAGTGAAACTTGGTATTTCCTATCGTATGTGCTTTATTTTCTAATGTTTAATTATCTGTTTATATTTAATTATTTATTGAAATCCTTTTGTATTAATGCCAATAATTTTTCTTTGTTAATTGGTTTTGAAATGTAATAGTTACACCCTGCTTCCAATGCTTTTTCCTTGTCGCCTGATAGTCCGAAAGCTGTTTGTGCTATTATGATAACATCTTTGTTAAATTTTCTTATTTGTCTTGTTGCTTCATACCCATTTAAATCAGGCATTTGAATATCCATTAAAACCAAATCAAGATCAGGGTTATTTCGGCAAGCCTCAATAACTTCAGTTCCGGTTTCTACTACAATAATTTCTTTCATAAAAGCATCAACGCTAATTTTAAGAAGCATTTCAGATGTTTCATCATCTTCAGCTATTAGTATTTTTAGCTTTGGTATATTAGTTTCATTTATATCGGATAAAATAATATTTTCAGTGATAATAGAATTTTCTGGTTCAACGTTATAAGGAATGGTGAAATAAAAGGTTGAGCCCATTCCATCTTCGCTTTCCACCCATAATTTACCACCAAGCATTTCCACATAAGCCTTGGAAATAGACAAACCTAAACCGGCACCTTGATAAGCATGCTTATCGGAAATATCAGCTTGAATAAAACGCTCAAAAATTGCTTTCTGCCTGTCTTTTGGAATCCCAATCCCTGTGTCTTTAACAAAAAATTGTACGAATGGATTCCTATTTGACCTCTCCTTAAGTAGAGGTCAAAACTTCTAGAAAAAGTTTTGTGTGAGGTGTAATAAAATATATTTCGTTTTTTGTACCTTTAGGTCAAAATGAAACGAGTGAGATACCTATATGGCTCTACCTCGAGGATAGTTCGTTTCAAGAAATTTCTTTATTTGGCAAATTGTCTTTTAAAACTGCCTCAATAGTGGTCAAGTTATTATCATAGTTGTCGATGGCCAATATTTTTATCATTTCTTACTAAGGTATTTTGCAAGATGATCATACTCTTTTACATTACGTTTAGAATCAGATTGAATTGCTTTTTGATATTTTCTTACTTTGGCAATCTCCTTCAATTCAATAACGGCAATATCTTTGGGCAGTCTTTTCCTGATATTATGGTAAGCTCCTATAAAAAGAATTCCTGTTTCGTTCTCGCCTAGCGTTTCAGCTATTCTACCGGCAATAAATCGATCCCTCCGCCTTAAAAAAATTGGTTTTGATATTTTATACCTGAGCAGTTGAAAGAGTTTTTTAATATTGGTTTTTGATTTCAAGATAGATTGAAGCCCATCGTATTCATTTTTAACCATTTTAAAATCTTCGGTCTTGATAAGAATGGCACCCCGTCCGATAAGTTTCGCAACAATTTCTGAATTTTTACTTCCTGATTTAATACCCTCGTTTACGATTTTCATGGCAGGTTCACCATCAACGAACATTCCATCCTGGTATATTTTAGTCCCTTTTATATATATATCAGGACTCTCAAAATAGGATTCAATCTCATCCCAATAATCATTTACATTATCAATGTGATTTTGCCATTTCTTTTCTCCGATCGCAGAAACACTTTTTTGTTGAAGTTCATCGGCAAGCGATCCCATATCGGCAATTGTATGAATGATCGGTACGTATATCAAAGTTCTCATTGTTGTATGCTTTTTGTGTGATGATTACATCAAATCACCCAAAGGGCCGAGGTTGATGTTTAAATCCCTGTCGGTGAGGTTGAAGTATTTTTTCAATTCTTCCATTTTCATCTCCAGTTTCATCAGGGTTTCTCCCAATCTTTCTATTTCGGCATCGGTTAATGTCCCTCCATCCACCCGGCGCATAGCCTGTTTTTCAACCAGTTTCCTTATCAGCTCAACCAGTGTTAATACAAGTTTTGCAATACCAGAATCGGCATTCTCCGGTGTGAGTGCAAGCTTCGAGTCGGCAACTTTTTCTATCCTTTCTATTTCATCCGTAATATCCTGGATGGAGAAATCAACCGTTCCTTTATTACTGAGTATTTTATTATTTCCCATCTTCCTGTTATTTTAGTGTAACATCTACAAAATTATATGGAGGCCATGGGCCTGTTAATATGAAGTTCAGTCCTGGATACTTGATTTGCATATCCTTAATGGCCATAACCAATTCATCTTTCTTATCCTTTTCCAATAAAAAAACTGCATCAATAAGAGTCGAGGTGCTGGTCATTTTTTTAACTTTTTTTACAGCATTATTTTGGATGAGCAATCCTGTGAATTCCGCAATAATCTTATCAACATAGTTTAACAACATTTCTTCACGTCGGTGAGCTTTAAGTTTCCGGTTTACATATTCCCTGAACACTGAATCTTTGTTTCCGGTAATTGGTTGTTGTGAGGTATGGCTAACTTCTTCTGATTTTGCCAGAAGCTCGGTCATTAATTTTTCGGAATCGCAAATGACCTTAAGTCCGAATTCATTCTTATTTTCCACTTGCTGAAGATTATTTTGGAATTCAGGATAGTTTCTTTCGAGCATTTTCCGAATCGCATCGGGCGAATCCAACATGGAACCAAATCGCATGGGAAGCAAGGTAAAATGTTCTGCCAGGCTTGCAATCACCCCGGCAAAAGCAATGGCATTGGCTTTGTCAGTAATCAAATCAGCTCTTTCAATTTCGCTTACCACTGTCGAAATTTCATCAACATTAACAGCAAATAAGTCAGCACCAGCAAAGCCTTTCATCCCATCCAGACATGCAGCCAGTTTTCCCGGACCTCTTTTTTCTGATACTATAGCGTAAATTATCTGCTCCATTGTATAATTGTATTAACGATCATCTGTATGAATAGTTGGTTATTTATTCTTATTTATTTAGAGAAATACTGTCCTATTAAGGCCAGTAATTTAGTTTTATTAATTGGTTTTGAAATATAATCATTACATCCCGCTTCAATTGCCAATTCTCTGTCGCCGGTAAGTGCAAAAGCTGTTTGTGCAATAATAATAACATCTTTATTAAATTCCCGTATTTGCCGGGTAGCTTCATATCCACCCATTTCGGGCATTTGAATATCCATCAGTATCAAATCGATATCGGTATAGTTGCGGCAAACTTCGATGGCTTCGAGCCCGGTTTCAGCTATTAATAATTCTTTGGATAAAAGTTTGATTATCGATCGAAGATACATTTCTGAAGTTTCGTCATCTTCGACAATCAATATTTTCAGTCCCGAAATCTGTGGATTAATCTGTTTTTCTATATCATCATTCAAAACAGCATTTTTGGTCACGTTTTTTTCTTGCAATTCAGCATTGTATGGAAGGGTGAAATAAAAAGCAGACCCCATTCCAGGTTCGCTTTCCATCCCAAGCTTACCGCCAAGCATTTCAATGTATGCCTTGGCAATTGACAATCCTAAACCTGACCCTTGTCGTGCCATTTTATCATTAATATCCGCCTGTATAAAACGTTCAAAAATGGCTTTCTGCCTGTTTTTAGGAATTCCAATACCAGTATCCTTTACGTAAAACACTAATTCGACGGGATCACTATCCACTTTTAAGTTATAACCGAATTCGACAGAGCCTTTATTTGTATATTTAATGGCATTTTTAACAAAGTTTAAAAGAATTGCATTAACTTTTTTGTGATCTGTTTGTATAATAGCTTTTTTGCCTGACAGACTATTTTTAAATAAGAATTGCACTCCTTTTTTTTCTGCTTCGGGTTTGAAGAAGTTGTAAATTTCTTTGAGCTGCTCGTTTAAATCCGTATTTGAAAACGAAACATTCATATCACCCGATTCAATTCTTGAAATACTGATAATATTGTTGATGGTGTTGAGCATTCGTGCGCCTGCTATCTCAATAATTTTGATATATTCTTGTTGCTCTTCACCTGAAAGATCAGGCTCTTTCAGCAGACTTGAAAAGCCAAGGATTCCATTCATAGGTGTGCGAATTTCATGGCTCATATTGGCTAGGAAAGCGGATTTTAGACGATCGCTTTCTTCGGCTTGTTCTTTAGCTTTGATTAATTCTTTCTCTGCCTGCTTGCGCTGAGTGATGTCATTTGATACAATCAATACTGCCGCTTCGTCATAAGCTGTAAATGGTAGCTTATAGGTTTCGAGAAATGCAATGCTTTCATCCGGCTTAATCATGGTTTCTTCGGGGATGAAAACAATTTTCCCGTTATCTATAACTTCTTTGTCAGCAGCAAGCATAGAAAAAAGCTCTTCTTCATCTTTGCAAATATCCTTGTGCAGTATCCCGGTCATATCTTCAACCGAAGTACCATAGAAATCGCATAGTGTTTTGTTCACTAAAATGAACTTACCTTCAATATTCTTTGCACAGATATAAGAGGGTAAAATATCCAGCACATTTCTCAACAGCTTACTGATATGCTGTGATTTATCCTCAGCTTGTTTACGTTTGGTAACATCATGATAATTAACAACAATTCCTTTAACTACTGGGTCTTTTAATAAATTATTACTTATGCCTTCGAGATATACCCAATCTCCATTATTATTGAGAAATCGAAAAAACAAATCTTCAATAGTCCCGGGTTTTTGAACTAATGCTGCAAATTGTTTTGATATACGCTGGCTATCGTCGGGGTGAACAAATTCAAAAACATTTTGCCCAATCAGGTCTCCATGCTCGTAGCCCAAAAGTCTTTTATGCGATTCGCTTTCAAAAACAATTTCACCATTAATATTTAAAACTGAAATTCCATCGTTTGAATTTTCGATTAATGCTCTGTGATATTCTTCACTTTCCCTAATGGCTTCGTCTGCTCTTTCTTGCTTATCAATATCTCTAAGTGTTCCAATCATACGGATAGGTTTCCTGTTTTTATCCCATTCAACCACTTTACCATGGTCGATAAACCATCTCCATTTCCCGCTTTTGGTTTTCAGCCTGTGTTTGTTTACATAATATTTTGTTTTTCCGTTGAAGTGTTCTTGTAAATCTTTTCCGACTTGTTCAGCATCGTTGGGGTGGATTTTGCCTTCCCACCAACTAACATTTGGTTCTATATCTTTTAGTTTATATCCTAAATTTTCTGTAAGAATTTCGTTATAAATCTCATCTCCTGATGGAATATCCCAGTCCCACCAACCAAGATTTGCACCATCAATAATCATTTCAAACTGGTTAAATGTTTCTTTCAGCTTCTTATCAGCCCTGTACTTTTCTGTAACATCCGAAAAAACCAAAACCACTCCGTGAACCTTACCTTGTTTGGTTTTAATTGGGGCAGCACTGCAGGCAATTTGGTATTCACTACCATTTTTTGAAATCAAAACCGTGTGGTTTGCAAGCTTAACAATTTCGCCGTTTTCCAATACTTTGTTTGCTGGATTGGCAACCGTTTTTCGGGTTTCTGCATTAACAATCTTAAAAACTTCAGCCAATGGTTTGCCTACAGAATCGGCCAAAACCCATCCGCAAAGTTTTTCGGCTATGGCATTCATTTGAACGATCAATCCGTTTATATCGGTCGAAATTACGCCATCGCCAATAGATTGGAGCGTAATGGAGAGGTTTTCTTCGCTATTGCGCAGCGCTTCTTGTGCTTTCTTGCGATCGGTAATTTCTATAAAAGCTGCTACAAAGTGATCTGGTTTGTATTGATAACCAACACAATCATACCAACGTTGGTTTGGTTTCAAATACTGTTCGAAACGTATTGGCTCACCTGTACGGGCAACTTTTCCAAATGTTCCAATCCAGTCAAAAGGGTCGTTCTCGATACCGGGAAAAACTTCCGTAACTAATTTTCCGCGCGGGTCAACTCCTGTTAATTCCCTATATGTTTCATTTGCATCAAGAAAAAGGTAATCTTTTGGTTTGCCAGATGCATCATTTACCATTACATGATAGGCTACACCAATGGGTCCCTTTTCAAATAAAGCACGAAACTTCCAGTCCGCTTCTTTTAATGCTTCTTCTGTCTGCTTGCGCTCGGTGCTGTCTTTGTCGTATGATACCGTAAGGGAATTATACTCTTTCTGCAATTCCTGCAACTCTTTAATGAGTTCTTCTTTGGTTTTGTCCTGATTATTGATGCTTAATGGGTTGAAGCTTTTCCTCCACATTTTCCAGGCTTTCCAATTTTTAAATAGTTCATATCCCATAAAGCTTTCTTTTTGATCGCTGTTGAGACTGATTTTCTATCTGCATCAACCAGAAAACCCGGATTCATCAGCGTATTATATTAAACACTTTTTATTGCCTTTCCGGCTTTCAACTGTTCCATAGTCTCAACCGAGCTTAACATGAGCTTAACACCAAGGTAAATCAAATCAATATCGGCAACAGAAATTACCACATCTCCTGTGATTATGACCCCCTTGGTTAGCACCCTATCGAGCAGCTCAAGGATGGTGATGTCTTTCGATCGGTCGATTATACTATCATGCATATCTATTTTTCTTTAATTGAGATAAAACTAAATGTGGGCCAGGGTCCGGTAGCGTCAATTATAAAACCGCAATTCACACTTTCTTTTGACAATGCATTTACTTGATCAATAAACTCACTTGACTTGTTTTTACTTACAAGAAAATTGGCATTCAGGATCATCGTGTCATCTCTTCCTGTATAATCTTTAGGAAGCAAGTTATTGAGGCTTTTGGCGACGCTCAAATTTTTAAATTTGTCATAATATTTCTGTCCGTAATTCTTACAAAGCCTGTCGATCTCATCCTCAATCAGTTCCGTTTTTTTTCTGGTTAACAGAAATGCTTTCCCCGGAGAACTGGCCATGATCTCTTTTTCGAGAGAAGCAGCTTCCTCACTCAACTCATCAATTTGTTCTCTGAGCACTTTTGTATTGGCAAAGATTTTAACCGACCATTCTTCTTTTCCCTGTAAATGATGAAAATTTTCAATTAAAGAATCAGAATAATCCAAGACGAATTTTTTTAGACTTTCTTTAGTGTTATAAATGGTGCCAAAATTGAAAGGGATCACGGTACAATTTTCCATAATCTCACCGATCACCCTGATATGCTCACGGGCATTGGTTTCCAACCACTCAATGTCTGACAAATTCTTTTTGAAGTTTTCTTCAGAGAATTCATTTTCAGAAACATATTTAGAGATCACATTAAAGTCACCAAAAATGATAGGTTTCAAGCCTGTTGACTTTATATTACCAACCTTCCCAAGCGGGCTGTTCGTTATGCAATAAACATATATTAAATCTGTGCCCATGATATATTGTTTGTTAATTGAGTACCTTACTGGTCAGCGCTATCCATTCCCTCGAAGGAATTAAGTCGCTCAAAAGAGGTGATTTCAAGATTGTCATCCATCTTGATCATATAAAAAAGGCGTACCTGCTTTGGAGGCAGGTTCATTGATTTCAGAAATGAATCATCTTCATATACCTCTGCTACACACCCCCAGATATCTTTTACTTTATCAATTTTTATGACTGTAACGTCATGGCATTTGATATTCTCTTTTAAAAAACTGATTACAGTTTTTTTTACATCAATAATATTACCCATTTTCATTCCTCCTTATTTATTGGTTTACCATCCTTTTTCATATTATGACCACAGCTGGGGCAAAATTTGTACTCGAACATAAATCGCCAGGTTTCGCCGCATTCAGGGCAAATAATATTTAGTGGTTGTCCGCAGTCAATACAAAAGTTTTCTTTTCCACTAGTGGTTTTTCCACATTTCGGACATACAAAAGCGCTCATTTTTTCCTCCTTTTTTAAATTAGTTATTTATTTTATTTGTTTATTTATTTATTTTCTCTGATATTTTCCAGTAATTTCAACAATTCATCTTCCTTTTTGTCATATTCTTCTTCGTCAATTTCATCCATCTCAAACTTGAGTTGCAGCGCCATCAATCTTTCTTTAATGGAGCCTTCATCCGACATTTCCTTCTCAAGCACCTCATTGATTTTATCAGCGATGAAAATAACTCCTTTTAAAGGGGCAAGCAATAAATCGTCGATTAAAAACATTTCAAATTCCTTTTATGTTAATTACCAGGTGAACAAAATTATAAGGGGGTAAAGTTCCAACATATTTAAAGGTCATAAAAAGACCATATTTCTCGTCTAACTCTTTTACAGCCTGATCGAATGCAGGTTCATTGCTGTTTTTTATCAGAAATGCTACATTGAGGATCATCAGTTCACCATAATTGTCATTAATCTTCACGTCTACCGTGAGAGGATTTAATACATCCAGAATAGTATTTTTGTAATTTTCCGTCTCCTTTTTAAGTGCTTCAGCCACCATTTCTCCGATTTTCATTCGTTGGTAATGGGTTTTATCCGGTGGAAGGTTCATTAATTTATCACGAAGAGTTCTGATTTCTTCATATTTTTCAATAATACTTTCATAGATGGGAGTTTCGTGGGCAAGTATTTTGAGTCCCAATTCTTTTTTACCGTCCATTTTATCCAGTAAATTGCTGAATTTGTCATATTCCTTTTCAAGAATTCTTAGGATACCGTCATCATTGTTGTGCTCAGAAATAGTTGAAAAGCGAACTGGCAGAACCGTGAACTTTTTCATAACCTCTTCAAGTACCCTTTGATGGGCAATCATGTGCACACGTCGTGCCTGATACTGTATAATTGGAGAATTGCTTACTACTGCACTTATGTTTTTATAACTGACACAATATACATTGTCGCCCCGACCCCCAATTCCAATTGGACCAAAATCCTCTGAATCGGTATGTCTGATGATGCCGTATATATACTTTCCTTCTTTCGGTATTTCCTGCATGTTACTTATCGTTATTTATAAAAATGTAAGTTTACAATTCCCACTTTTCGGGAAATATTTTCAGATCGATGAAATTAAAAATTGGGAGTTGTGAAGTGTAAACAAAGTCGCTGCGGTTATTGTATTTTTCGCCCAAATCGGCCATAATATTGTCGAATTCAATATCTCTACCACTGTTTACTAAAAAAGCTGTATTGATAAACACATTGTCTTTTGTGCTTTTATTGTGTTTGAATTCAAAAACTGATCGGCGAAAAGCATCGGTAATCTTTTCTGCCTCCTCTTCTTTCTTTTTGATGAGTGCTAGTTCAACAAGTTCTCCTGCTTCAGCAATTTTCTGATTTCTTTTTTTTTCATCAGATAGCTTTTCAATTTCAGATCTGAGTTTTTGTAGTTCAGGGTGTTCTTTATCGATCTCGTTATATATCGACCCCATGTTTTTCCATATTCCCCTTACATTGAGTTCTACTTTATTTTCGAACTGCTGAAGCAATTCCATAAACTCACTGTACCGACGATTAATAAGGTTCCGTATTTCATCCGGAGTGGCCGCTATGGTTCCAAACCTGATCGGGAGCACGCTGGCGAATTCTTTCATTACAGCTTCTATTACTATTTGGTGAGCAATAATGTTTTCCGGATTAACAACAAACTTGCTAAGTGGATGGTCGCTCACAACCATGCATAAGCCATCGAAACCGATCGTGGAGACCATATCACCCCTTCCACCAAGTCCAATGGGTCCAAAATTGGTGTCGTACTGCGTTGCAATGATGCAATAAATATATTTTCCGTCTCGCTGCATATCAGTCCTTTATTTTTACTAGTATTAAATTTTCAATTATTTTTTCCTTGGCAAGTGAAATGGGATCGTCTTTTGACGATTGCCTTGCTGCCGCAGAATAATTAAGCATGGTATGATATGCTTTATTGATTCTGTTAAAGTTTTCTTTATCACCATTTTCTATATGCACATCTGGATGAAATAATTTTGCTTTCTTAAGATATGCTTGTTTTATTTCAGTATCCGAAGTCTCTTCTCTCAACTCAAGATCTTTCTTTGCCTGTGACACATGCTCTGGATCGAGCTCTTTAATTTCAAGTGTGAAAAAACTATAACAAGGCAAAGGCCCTACCAGTTTAAAGTTTAACAATCCCTCATATTCTTCATCGAGTTGGTTAATAATTTGATCAACCTTTTCCTGCATGTTATTTTTAATAAGAAGTGCAGAATTGGTAACCATCTCATCATTCATCACTTCATGCATTTTTATATCAATACAGATTGCAGACAATGAATCCAGAATATTCAATTCAACTTTTGCATTTTTTTCTTTTAGTTTTTCCTGAACAAGCATCCCAACTGATACCTGGTCAATTTGTGTAAGTGTACCGGATTTTTTTAGCAGATCAGCTTTCATGGCTGCGATGTCAGGATGTCCTGCTATCTCCTGAAGAATTCCCGGAAAATTACCCCATGTTGCCACTAGGTCAATTTCTAATAAATTTTCAATTTTCTGCAAGGTTGTTATTATTAAATCATAACCGTTTGTAAGTATTTTAATTACTTCTTGCTTCGATTCCACCACTTTTCCTAGCCTCATTGGGATAAGCATACTGAATCCTTTACGCTGGAGCTCTTCAACCGTTTTTTGGTGATGAACAAGTAAATACCCCAGTGATTCTCTACTCAACGGCTCTGGTTCAATGTCTAACCTATCAGAAACAATGGCCGAAATATTTTGAAAAGGTATGGCATAAACGCCAGAGCCTTCTAACGACCTAAACATTTCTGTACTATATAGATTAGGTACGATTCCGTAAATGTATATTCCTTTTGCTGTCATTTTTTTTATCATTTTTTAATCCAAGTTGATGCATTTTCAAACTTCGTCATACTGACCAGGTTTACTTAATTCATCTTTTTCTCATTATTCCTTTTCCAAACTCCAAATCACTCGCTCAATTACTAAACCTTTCAAGTCTTCAACGCATTTTGTTTAATCACCAATTCAATGGCTTCACCAAAATGCTTCCCAAGGATATTTATCTCCCCAATTGTTTCAGATGATTTTCCTTTATTCTGATCGAGCAGGTCGCGTATGGCAAGCATGGCTGCTTTACGACAAATAAACTCTATATCCGATCCGGTCAGGCCTTCTGTTTTCAGAGCCAGTTTGTTCAGGTTTACTTTTTTATCCACTGGTTTATTTCGGGCATGAATACCAAATATTTTTTCTCTCGTGGATGAATCGGGAAGAGGCAACTCAAATATCAGGTCGAACCT
>CALDOI010000289.1 GCA_937912115.1 uncultured Bacteroidota bacterium
TGCTTTCCTTGTTCACCAGCATTTTTAATTAATCCCATTCCTCCTAGTTCTCCGGCAATGAAGATACCCTGAATATTTGTTTCAAAATTATGATTTACGTGCGGCAATTCCACACCTCTTTTTTCTGTACCAATACAAAGAGTTATGGCTTCGGTAGGACAAGCATGAAAACAGGCCCCATGTCCGATACAATGTGATGCATTAATAGTAGTTGCTTTTCCATCCTTAATGCCAAGTATATCTTTTTCAGGGCAGGCTGCAATACAGGCTCCTGTTTGAATACAGTCATTAATATCAATTACCGGGTGAAGAGAAATTGGCTCGTAAAGACCTTCTATCTTTGCTTTTTTAATCTTCTCAGTTACTATATCAGAGGCTTTTTTTTGCCTTCGCATATAGATTACTACTACAGCTAAAGTAAAAATGATAACAATAGTGTAAGTAATTATTTGTTCAAATAAAAGTTCCATTTAAAAAATCCATCTATAGCCAAAAGTGAGAGTAACAGCAACATGTATTATCATTATAATTAGCATTATTAACGCAAATGGTAAGTGTGCCACATGCCAATATTTAAACAAGTTTTGCATTGTAGTTAAACGCTCGATACGACGGTTGAGCGATATTTCGTTATTTACCAATTTTAGAATTTGATTACTTTCTTTCCTGCTCAACTTATTCTGTTTCAATTTCTTTTTTACATTCCTAACATTTCTTCTATCAACAAAATATTTTCTAAAAGTGCGTGAAAAGATATTTCCGGATATTACTTCTGCCTTTTTTTGGGTTGATTTGGTAATGATGGATACACTTTCCTGCGATAAGCTATAATTGTTTTTTATTATATCGCTAATATCACTTTTTAAATCACGTACCTCACTTAAACTTAATTCACGTCCCTCAATTGAACGGGGGATTTGGATATAAATAAATCTTCCGATCACACCGCTTAAAAAAACGGCAACCATGCTCCAGAAACTTATGGAAACTATTCCTCCAAATTTAAAAGCTGTGTGGAACAATACCAATATGGGACCAAGTGTGCAAAGAAAAATATGAAACTCCAACCAATGTTTCAATAATCCCCAACGGGCAAATGCTCTTACTCGTTTGCGTATCATATAGCTTGAAACTCCAATAAACATAAATAAAGATCCTACAATCCCAAAACCATGACCCCATGGGCCACTAGGCTTAAGCAACTTATGATCAGTATGATAAAATCGTTCTTCCATGCTAGTATTATAGTATGAAGTACCATAATAAATAAGCATTATTGTAACTGAAATTACTATAACGGCCATCACACTAATAAACAACCTATGAGATATTTTTGTCATACTAAAAAATAAGAATTATTTATTCACACCAAAAATATACAAAAAAAGAAATAGAGTATTAAAACTATCTAACTAACTGTGAAAATATCACAATATTGTTTTAACTTTTGGTAATAACTATCTTGCTACTTTATAACCTTGCAATCAAAAACACGATTATTTGTTAAAGTTATCCTCACCAGGTAGATGCCTTTTTCAGGAAAGTAGTATTGAGTTTCTTCTCCATACTCTGCAGTCATTCTGCCAGAAAGATCAAATACTTGGAGATGTTTAATGGTAGCTCCAGCAATCTTGAATCCAATATAATTTCCATCTATTTTAATACGGATATTTTCTTTACTTAATTCTTCAATCCCAACAATAACCTCAACAACTACTTCATCAAACACATCGCCACACACATTGCTTACAGTAACTTCGTAATTACCCGATTGCATTACAACAATTGTTTGAGTTGTATCACCTGTTGACCACAAATATGTACAACCCGGGTTCCCGGCATCAAGTATCGCCGTGTTTCCCTGGTAAATTGTAATGTCATCTCCAAGATCAACTTCCGGCAATTCACTTATAATAACATTGAGATAAGAAGCTTCGCCAATTCCGCATTCATTTATGGCTCTAACTTCGATAATATGCAACCCTACTTCCGACCAATAATATGACATTGTTGTAGAATCAGATATCTGGATAATGCCATCAACAACCCATTGACATAATTCCCCTACTCCTATTTCTGTAGTATAGTTTGATGTTAAACCAACACAAATATTATCAGCTCCCTGTATTGGTGCAGGCTGAGCTGGGTTACCAACTACAATTGTCAATATATTACCTGCGGAATATGTAACAGTATCACATTCAAATTCCAGAATGATATCGTAACTTCCACCTTCTGCCCATGTAATTTCCAGCACACCAAGAGTTGTTGACTGTAGAACACCATCAAGATACCAATTTGGATTGCAGCTCAATGGAATATCAGAAGTATAAACTGAAGTTTCACCAATGCATGATTGAGTAGGTCCTGAAATGGATGTTGTATTTTCGGGAGGAGGAGGAATCGTATCTAACAAAGTACTTGCTTCAAGCACATGAATATCGAATACAAATTGTGCAATAAAAATAAATATTAACAGATACTTCATGCTAGAAATAAATTACCCCGAAATTTACAAAAACTATTGACAGGATTTTAATTAAAAATTAAAAGAAGGATCCCAAAAACAATTATCGAAATTAATAATCTTATTTTCTTTAACAATAATTCCCTCACTTCTAAGGAGATCTGCCATAATTTCATTACCGCCAAAATGTTGTTTCCCGGTTAGTAATCCGTTTCGGTTTACTACCCTATGAGCAGGAATATTTTTTGGTAGATTTTTGGATGAATTCATTGCCCATCCTACCATACGAGATGAACCCTTACTCCCCAAATAAGTAGCAATAGCACCATATGAAGTAACTCTGCCATGAGGTATTTTAATTACCACATCCCATACTTGACGATAGAAACTCTTTTCCATTTTTACCTTAGTTTAAAGTGGTTTTAATTTAAACTTAAGATATTTAATCTTAGTGCCATTTTCGAGCCATTTCTTTTCATAAAAAGTTTGAATTTGCGTTAGCACTTCATCGTTTTCTTCTCCATAAACATCATAAGTACTGTAAATTAGCTCATGCCCATGCTCCGTTATCACATCCAAAGTGTATTCAAAAAAAATTATATTATCCGTTTTTAAGTGGATTATGCCATCAGGCTTTAAAACTTTATAATATCTATTGATAAATTGGGGTGAAGTTAATCGTCGTTTTTCTTTTATGGGAGTTGGATGCGGGTCGGGGAAAGTAATCCAAATATTGGAAACTTCATTTTGACCAAACATAAACTCAATTAGATTTATTCGGGATCTTATAAATGCCACATTCTTTAAACTACTCTCATCTGTGTTCTTTAATCCTCTCCAAATTCTGGCGCCTTTAATATCCACACCAACAAAGTTAGTATCCGGAAATCTATGGGCTAACCCAACGGTGTATTCACCCTTCCCACAGCCTAGTTCAACTGTAAGGTCATTATTGTTTCCAAAAAAACCATTATTCCATTTACCTCTA
>CALDOI010000290.1 GCA_937912115.1 uncultured Bacteroidota bacterium
TTACTGGTTTAGTGCATTCTACGGAAGTATGTCACAATATGTATTTGCTGAAAAAGGTGATGATGAGTGGACATGTGAAATCCCATTTGTATTTACAGAATATACAGTTCCTGGTGATGACACTCAGGAAATGAATTTCTACTATATTGACGGTTACACAATTTCTATGGCTGTTGGTATTGGTGATAATGAAGAGCTAGCTAATTTCTCAGTTGCTCAAAATTCACCTAATCCAGCTGTTGGAAATACAAGTATCCTTGTAACAACAGAAACTCCTGGTGTTATCAACCTAAGAGTAAGTAATATTCTAGGTCAGGTTGTACATAACCAAAGTGTAAGCAACAGCGCGCTTGCTTATACTTTTAATGTTGATGTTAGTAACTTAGATTCAGGTATTTATTTCTATACAATCGAAATAGGAAATAAATCAGTAACAAAGAAAATGCTTGTTAAATAAGCATTTCCAAAATATTTTTAAAAAGGCTGTTCGACTTTGTCGGGCAGCCTTTTTGCTTTAATATTACCTGTCATCTCAAAGTAAGTGAAGCATTTCGGAATGATGACAGATTCCATGATGTGGTCTATCATATCTAGTAAAATGAAGTTTAACTAGATGAACATCCAATTTTATTAACATGTTTTATCATAAATAAATAATAGATTGTTTATTTAATGGTGCTCCAAAATACCTAACAATATTGTGTTTTTCTTGATTTTCAGACTAACTATTCATTCTGGTTAATTCCTGATATTAGTAAAAAAATGAAAAAAGTTAACTCATTTGATTTTGCAAATTAATTGTTTTGTTGTAGATTTGACGTCATAATTTGATTTTAATATGTATATGAGCATAATTTTTAAGACTATTTTAGTCTTTATTTTGTAAATTTACTTTTGAGATGATCATTATTTTAATCAATTATTAACGACTTAATCGACAAATTTATTTGTCAAGACTTTTTGTAAATACAATTATTATTTTTAACTAAATTCAAAATCATGAAAAAAATTTTACTTTTTGCATTAGCCATTGGAATAGGTTATGCTTCATTTGCGCAAACTAAACATGTGTTAAGAAGTACGAAAGCTCCTAATGCTGATGTTTTGATGGAAGCAGCACCTCAAAGTGCGAAAACAATTATGGCTCCTGAAAAACTAACGACAAAAACCGGGCAAATTAAAGGAGTTGATGCTTCGTATGTACCGATAGGTCAATCAGGTAATGCTTATGGATTTTACAACAATCCTCGTACCTATGTTTGGGCCGATCCAAGTCTAAACAGTATTGTATTTACACACCGTATGATAGGTGGTGTAGAGGTTGAAGGTAATAGCCGTGTTTCATATGATGTATCTACCGATGGGGGTACTTCATGGACAACTAACGTTCAGGCTTATGCTCCATTAGGACCTGGTCCTCAGTATCCTGATGCTGCTGGTAGATATCCTCAGGGAGCTATTATTAATCCTGAAGGAAACACAAATCCTGATGATGCATTTTATTCATATTTCATTTGTACTCTTGATAATACTAATGGTAACTGGGGTGGTTATGCTTATGGATCAAATCCTTTAACAACAACAGATCCACCAACTCCATCACAAGTTAACCTAACTTCAGGTGGCGACTTTTGGCGACTTATCCCTGATGCATACACAGTAACACAACAAGGAGTTGCCTGGTATACCGATGGTAACTACGAAACAGCTGACTATGTTTATAATGGTGTTATCACTATTGGTAGAGGTGAGATTGTTGATGGCGAGTTAGAAGTTGTAGAAAGCCAAATGGACTTTTTAGCTGATGGCGATGGAATCAACGATTCAAAAATTGCTTTTGGTCCTGACGGACAAACTGGTTACATCGTTTATATGAGTGATGTAGTTAGTGATCCTACTCCTTATACAAGTTATCACCCTGTACTACTTAAAACAACTGATGGTGGTGAATCATGGAGTGATCCTATTAATGTTCAATTTGGTGGTGTTGATGGTATTGAGTCGATTAAATACTATTGGTCGGATGAAATAATTGAAAGTATTGATTTTTATGGCCCTGGATTTAACCGTGACGAAGTTTATTACAACATGGGATTCCAGGTTGATATCGCAGTTGATAGTCAAGGTAATCCACATCTGAATGGCCTTATTACTATTGGTACTGACGAAGGTTGGTTCCCAGGTGAAGGAACAATGGCCGAATGGCATTTGTATTCAACAGATGGTGGTACAACTTGGAATGCTACAGCATTGTACGACAACATTTTCTTTGATGGTGATATAGGTGCAATTGTACAATATAATCGTCCTTATGTAGGTTCAACAATTGATGGACATTATATGTTCTTCTCATGGTTAGATACCGATTTAGAAGGTGCTGAAGGAAATACAAATCCAAATATCTTTGTTGTAGGCTATGATACAGAAGATATGGTTTATACAGATGTTGATAACGTAACTGAATTAAGCCTTTACTGGTTTAGTGCATTCTACGGAAGTATGTCACAATATGTATTTGCTGAAAAAAATGACGATACTTGGACTTGCGAAATTCCATTCGTATTTACTGAGTATACAGTTCCTGGAGATGATACACAAGAAATGAATTTCTATTATATTGATGGATATACAATTGGTATGGCTGTTGGTATTGGTGATAATGAAGAGTTAGCTAATTTCTCAGTTGCTCAAAATTCACCTAATCCAGCTGTTAATAACACAAGTATCCTTGTAACAACAGAAACTCCTGGGGCGATCAATCTTAGAGTAAGTAATATTCTAGGTCAGGTTGTACATAACCAAAGTGTAAGCAACAGCGCGCTTGCTTATACTTTTAATGTTGATGTTAGTAACTTAGATTCAGGTATTTATTTCTATACAATCGAAATTGGAAATAAATCAGTAACAAAGAAAATGCTTGTTAATTAAGCTTTTCTAAAATATCTTTAAAAAAGGCTGTTCGACTTTGTCGGGCAGCCTTTTTGCTTTATTATTACCTGTCATCTCAAAGTAAGTGAAGTAAAGCGGAAAGGCGAGATATCCCCCCAGCCCGAAGAAGAGTTATGAATAAGTGAATACTCTTTAATTATCGGGTATTTAGTAAAGCCGAACCTTTCTTTATCTATTTAACACAAGCCCCCAAAAAACATCAATATAATCCTTCCAATTAAATAGATTTTTACTATTACCTGACAACTAAACTATTACAATCTTTGTCAAAGTAATTATCGGAAAGACTATCTTTACAAATAACTTAATTCCTGCTAATATGAAAAAATCATTACTTATTGTAATCTCAATTACATTTGCTACTTTTATATCGGCTCAGTCGCAAAAACGAGTCCCCATTAGTATGGAAGTGTCAAATCAATTTGAATTTATTGAACAAGTTCCTCAAATTAATCAAAGTAATATTACATATGAAAAACCGGAGCAAAGGACAGAGATTATTGATGGTCGTGCCATATCCTATGTTCCCATTGGAATATCAGAAAATATATTTTCGTTTGCTAATAATTCCAGGACTTATCTTTGGGCAGACCCGGTACTAAATAGTGTGGTTTTCACACACCGTATGACAGGAGGAGATTATGATAACAGTAGGGTTGCTTTCGATGTTTCAACAGATGGGGGTTTAACATTTACAAATGATATTGAGGCTTATGATCCAAGGGGACCGGGTTATATTTTTACAGCAGCTAGATTTCCGCAGGGTGGAATTATCAACCCTACGGGAAACGATGATCCTGATAACGCTTATTATACATATTTCTGTCCCACTTTAGATGGCTCAAATGGCCAGTGGGGTGGGTTTGCATATGGCTCTGGCATTCTTACCGATACAATACCTGTGGCTGCCACAGAGAATAATGTGCAGTCTGGAGATGATTATTGGCGATTTATCCCAAATGCTTTTACAATTACCCATCAAGGATTAGCATGGTACGTTGATGGAAGTTTTAAGTATAACGATACAACAAATTACGATTATGATTATACGGGGAAACTTATTCTTGGCAAAGGTGAAATAATTGATGGGGAAATTGAATATGAGGAAAGTTTATTGGATTTTCTAGCTCCCAATGATATAGCTAATGATGTAAAAATAGCCTTTGCACCCGATGGGCTTACCGGATATATTTGTATTTTGAGTAATTCGCAGAGTGATCCGATACCCTATTCAAATTATCATCCAATATTACTTAAAACAACTGATGGCGGAAATACCTGGAGCGATCCCATTCACGTTCAATTAGGTGGCGTTGATGGTATTGAGCAGCTAAAGTACTATTGGAGTGATGAAATTATTGCAAGCATTGATTATTATGGCTCCGGCTTTAATC
>CALDOI010000291.1 GCA_937912115.1 uncultured Bacteroidota bacterium
TTTATACCCTTGGTATTATTTTGATCTATCGTTTAGGATCATTTATTGTATTACCGGGAGTTGATCCCAATATGTTGGCTAACCTGAAACAACAAGGATCAGGTGGGTTGATGGGATTATTAAACATGTTCTCGGGTGGTGCTTTCTCAAATGCATCAATATTTGCTTTGGGCATTATGCCTTATATTTCAGCATCTATTGTTATTCAGCTACTGGGTATGGCAATTCCTTATTTCCAACGACTTCAACGTGAAGGGGAAAGTGGAAGACGTAAGATAAACCAAATAACACGTTATTTAACTGTGGTTATTGTTGGTTTACAAGCTCCTGGTTACATTGCAAACCTTGTATCGCAATTACCTTCGGAAGCTATTACTCCGTTTAGCGCAGCAGTTACATCACCTTCATTTTTCTTTTGGGTATCATCAACAGTAATACTGATTGCAGGTACTCTTTTTGTGATGTGGCTTGGTGAAAAAATAACCGATAAAGGTATTGGTAATGGTATCTCACTCATTATTATGATTGGTATCATTGCTCGTTTACCCAGCTCACTAGTTCAGGAGTTTGTATCAAAAATGGGTGCACTTGGAGGTGGATTAGTTTACTTCTTAATGGAACTCGTGATTCTAATATTTGTAATATTATTTACAATATTACTTGTTCAAGGTACGCGAAGAGTGCCCGTTCAATATGCTAAAAGAATTGTTGGAAATAAACAATATGGTGGTGTACGTCAGTATCTTCCACTAAAAGTGAATTCAGCAGGTGTAATGCCAATCATCTTTGCTCAGGCAATTATGTTCTTGCCAATTACATTAGTTGGTTTTGCTGAGTCGGATGCAATGACTGGTTTTGCAGCTGCATTTGCTGATTATACCGGATTTTGGTATAACTTCACATTCTTTGTAATGATAATATTATTTACTTATTTTTATACCGCTATTACAATAAATCCCAAGCAGATGGCCGATGACTTGAAGAAGAATGGAGGATTTATTCCAGGCATAAAACCAGGTAAAAAAACTGCAGAATATTTAGATAATATCCTTTCACGAATTACCTTGCCAGGATCTATTTTCCTAGGTGTAATTGCTATCATGCCTGCATTTGCAATGATAGCTGGTGTTAATAGTGGATTTGCACAGTTTTATGGTGGTACATCACTATTAATTCTTGTGGGTGTTGTTCTTGATACATTGCAACAAATTGAAAGTTATTTATTGATGCGTCATTATGATGGACTGACTAAGTCAGGAAGAATTAAGGGCAAATCACCGTTTAATATGTAATTTTGCTTCCGTTTTATGATTTATATTAAAACAGATGAGGAAGTTGAAATACAAAGACAGAGTTCTTTACTTGTTGGAAAAACTTTAGCCGAAGTAGCCAAAATTATCAAACCTGGCGTAACTACTATTGAGCTGGATAAAGTTGCTGAAACTTTTATCCGCGATAATGGTGCCAAACCGGGCTTTAAGGGTTATGGTGGATTTCCTGCTACATTATGCATCTCAGTAAATGATGAGGTAGTACATGGAATCCCCGGAAAGCGAGAATTGAAAAATGGAGACATTGTTTCAGTTGATTGCGGAACTTTTATGAATGGTTTTTATGGAGATTCAGCATATACTTTTGCCGTTGGTGAAGTTAAAGAATCAGTTTTGATGCTTCTTCAAAGGACAAAAGAATCACTTTACTTAGCCATCGAGCAAGCAATTGTTGGTAAACGAGTAGGAGATATCGGACATGCAGTTCAGAAATATGTTGAAGGTTTTGGATATTCGGTTGTGAGAGATTTGGTAGGACATGGTGTTGGTAGAAATTTACATGAAAAACCTGAAATACCTAATTACGGACGAAGAGGCTCGGGGATAAAGTTAAAATCCGGTATGTGTTTGGCAATCGAACCAATGATTAACCTCGGAGTAAAGGAGGTAATTCAAGATAGCGATGGCTGGACAATACGTACAGTGGATAAACAACCTTCGGCTCATTTTGAGCATGATGTTGTTGTTAGAAACGGAAAGGCGGATATATTATCAACTTTTGAATATATTGAACAAGTTTTAAATAAAAAATAGTCAACACTTATGGCAAAGCAGAAGTCAATTGAACTTGACGGTACGGTAATAGAATCTCTCGGAAATGCTATGTTTCGCGTTGAACTGGAGAATGGGCATATTATTACAGCTCATATTTCGGGGAAAATGAGAATGCATTATATTAAAATATTACCCGGAGACCGAGTTAAATTGGAAATGTCACCATATGATCTATCGAAAGGTAGAATAACATTCAGATACAAATAGATATTAAGATGAAAATAAGAGCATCAATTAAAAAAAGAACACCTGAGGACAAATTAGTTCGTCGTAAAGGTAAATTGTACATTATTAATAAAAAGAATCCTAAGTATAAACAACGTCAAGGTTAACCTTGAAATTGATTATCTGAAAAAAAATAATAATTATGGCTAGAATTGCTGGAGTAGATATCCCAAACAAGAAGAGAGGAGAAATAGCTTTAACCTATATCTATGGAATTGGTAGAAGCACCGCTCAAAAAATTTTAACCGAAGCCGGTATCGACTGGAATGTTAAAGCAGAGGAATGGACTGATGATCAACAAAATGACATTCGTACTGTGCTGGGCGATAAATATAAGGTTGAAGGTGAATTGCGTTCGGAGACCCAAATGAATATTAAACGGTTGATGGATATAGGAACTTACAGAGGTATAAGACATCGTATTGGTTTACCACTCAGAGGTCAAAACACAAAAAATAATGCCAGAACTCGTAAGGGACGTAAGAAAACTGTTGCCAACAAAAAAATGGCTACTAAATAGTATAATTAATCAATTCATAGTCTAGTAACAAGAATAGAGATGGCAAAAAGGATCAGAAGTACAAAAAAAAGAGTTGTTAAGGTAGAGCCCATAGGAAGAGCCTATATTAAAGCATCGTTCAATAATATCATTATTTCATTAACTAATGAATCTGGACAGGTAATTTCATGGGCATCAGCAGGTAAAATGGGATTTAGAGGTTCTAAAAAGAATACTCCTTATGCTGCACAAATGGCTGCTACTGAATGCGCTAAAGTTGCATACGACTTAGGCTTACGTAAAGTTAAGGTTTATGTTAAAGGCCCAGGTTCAGGAAGAGAATCAGCAATTAGAACAATCCATTCAGCAGGAATTGAAGTTACAGAAATTGTTGACGTAACACCAATGCCACATAATGGCTGTCGTCCTCCTAAAAGAAGAAGGGTATAACTCTTATAATTAACTGACAAAAAATCTAAGCTATGGCAAGATATACAGGACCAAAATCCAAAATTGCTCGTAAATTTAATGAACCTATTTACGGGCCTGATAAATTTCTTGAAAAAAAGGCATTTCCTCCAGGACAACATGGTGCCAATAAAAGAAGAAAAAAGCAATCTGAATATGGTATTCAGCTTCAGGAAAAACAAAAAGCTAAATATACCTATGGGATACTTGAAAGACAATTTCGTAATATATTTAAACTTGCTTCACGTAAGAAAGGTATAACTGGTGAAAACCTCCTTAAATTAATTGAAGCTCGTCTCGATAATACTGTTTACCGTTTAGGTATTGCTCCTACCAGATCTGGTGCACGCCAATTAGTATCACATCGTCACATTACTGTTAATGGTGTTGTACTTAACATTCCATCATACTCTGTTAAAGAAGGTGATGTTATTGGTGTGAGAGAAAAATCAAAAAGTATGATCGCAATTACTGATTCACTTGAGCAACCGCACAAAAGCTTTTCATGGTTAGAGTGGGATTCAGTAAAACTACAAGGAAAATTCCTAAACTATCCTCCACGCGAGGAGATTCCTGAAAATATTAAGGAACAACTTATTGTTGAGTTATACTCAAAATAATAATTAATTAACTAGTTGATCATTTTAAAGTTAGATAAATTATGGCAATTTTAGCATTTCAAAAGCCTGATAAGGTTGTAATGAATGAAGCCGACGAGTTCCATGGAATTTTCGAATTCCGCCCTTTGGAACCTGGTTTTGGTATAACTATTGGCAATGCCCTCAGACGTATTTTATTATCATCACTTGAAGGATTTGCCATTACATCAGTAAAAATTGATGGCGTTGTACATGAGTTTTCAACTGTAAAAGGTGTAGTTGAGGATATTACTGAAATAGTACTGAATCTTAAAAAAATACGTTTTAAGCATCAGATTCAAAGTGAATTTAGTGAGAAAGTAAATATTATAATTGGTGATCAGGAAGTATTTAATGCTGGTGATATCAATAAGTTTTTATCGGTTTTTCAAGTACTAAACCCCGAAGAGGTTGTTTGTCATCTTGATCCATCTGTTAAATTAAGCATGGAACTTACCATAAGTAAAGGTAGGGGATATGTGCCCGCAGAAGAAAATGTAAACGAAGACGCATTATTAGGTACAGTGGCAATCGATTCAATCCATACACCTATTAAGAATGTTAAATATCATGTTGAAGATTTTAGAGTTGAACAAAAAACCGACTACGAAAAACTTGTATTTGATATTCAAACAGACGGATCGATTCATCCAAAAGAGGCATTGAAAGAGGCTGCAAAAATATTAATTCAACATTTCATGCTCTTTTCCGATGAGAGAATTACTCTTGAAACTGAGGAGAAATCAGTAAATGAAGAATTTGATGAAAATACATTACATATACGTCAATTGCTTAAATCAAAACTTGTTGATCTGGATTTATCAGTAAGAGCACTTAACTGTTTGAAAGCAGCAGATGTTGAAACTCTTGGCGAACTTGTAGCATATAATAGAAACGATTTATTGAAGTTTAGAAACTTTGGTAAGAAATCGCTTACCGAACTTGATCAGTTAGTAGAACAAAAAGGTTTAGAGTTTGGTATGAATACAGCAAAATATAAATTAGATAAGGATTAAGCGAGATGAGACACAGAAAGAGTTTTAATCATTTAGGAAGAACATCTTCACATAGGAAAGCGATGCTTTCAAATATGGCAGCTTCACTAATATTACATAAACGAATAACCACAACAGTTGCAAAAGCAAAAGCCCTGAGAGGTTATGTGGAACCTTTGATTACAAAATCAAAAGATGACACTACTCATTCACGTAGGGTTGTATTTAGTTATCTTAACGATAAATACGCTGTAACTGAGTTGTTTAGGAATATATCAGGTAAAATCGCCGACAGACCAGGTGGTTATACCCGGATAGTTAAACTAGGTAAACGTCTTGGTGATAATGCGGAAATGGCAATGATGGAATTAGTTGACTATAATGAATTATTGTTAACTGATACTTCCAAGAAAGCTAAATCAACACGTCGTCGTAGAGGTACATCAAAAAATAAAGAAGTTGAAGCTGCAGCGCCTGTAGCTAAAACTCCGGTTGAAGATGTAATTGAAGATGCAGTTGTTGAAGAAGTTAAAGAAGAAAAAACTGAGGCTACTACTAAACCTGAAAAGGAAGAGGATAA
>CALDOI010000292.1 GCA_937912115.1 uncultured Bacteroidota bacterium
GAAGCGAAGCGTAACGATGAGAGATCCCCTGAATCGGAGAATACATGAAATATGGTTCCTGTATCAGGGGATTTCTCCAGTCGGTCGAAATGACAGATAAGAGTGAGCGATTTGCAATCAAAAATATAGTTAGTCAAACAGTCTAAAATGATTTCCCTCACCCCTCAAACCAATTTTTAAGCAATGAAACCTTGTCGCGGCTAACAATTATTTCCTTATCGAATTTAAGATTTAATTTAATCAGTAATCTACTATACTCACATATTAAATCCTATATTTTCACGTTTAATTAACATACATTTTGTTGATAATTATTGAGGATGGTTACCAACAAGGTTTATCGATTGAATACATTTACCAGCCAAAACATATTCATTGAAATGAAGCAACTATTTTTTTTACCAAGTATAGTATTCACATTTATCTTATTAGTCGTTAACCTACAAGCACAGCAAACGGTTTACAACGATATTGAAAATGTTACATATCGCGAAGCAATAAGCTTATTTAACCAGCAGAATTACGGATCGGCAATTGCAACCTTCGATAAGTATATGAATGAGGAAAATAATAATAAAAGTGCATTCTACGAAAATGCAGCCTATTATAGTACTGTTTGTGCGGTTGAACTGGGCACAAAAGATGCCATTAATCGTGTGCAAAGATTTGCTGCTGATTTTCCTTCAAGTGCATGGTTACCTGCCATTAACTTTGAATTGGGAAATATCTACTATAAGGACAAAAAGTATTCAAAAGCTCTTGAAATCTATGGCAAAATATCTGCGTCAAAACTTGATGCTATTAAACGGACTGAGTATTATTACAAAAAAGGATATTGCCAGATGAAACAAAGTCAATTTGATCAGGCACTTGCATCTTATACTAAGGTGATGAATACTAAAAGTAGTTACTCAAAACCTGCAAGCTATTATTTTGCACACATACAATATCAGAAAGGTAATTATGATGAAGCATTAGCAGGTTTTAAAGCAATTGCTAACGATCGGAAATTTAGAAAAGATGTTCCACTATATCTGATCAAAATTTATTATCAACTTGGTGAATATAATACTGTTATTGATGAAGGCTCTAAATTTTTGCCCCAAGCCGCAAAACAGGAAAAAGGAGATATTGCCCGATTAATAGCGAATTCATATTACAACATTGATAATTACTCAAAAGCTAATGAGTATTATGAAATATATGAATCTTATGGTAAACATAACGATGATACTGACGAACAGTATAGAATTGGATATTCAAAATTTGTGGTGGAAAATTATAAGGATGCAATTCATAATTTTCAGGCTGCAACAAAAGCAGGTGGACTTGTGGAGCAAAACTCATGGTATTATTTGGGTTTTTGTTACTTAAATTCAAATCAACCTAAATTTGCACAAAACGCATTCCTTAAAGCCTATAAGCAAAATACTAATAAAGATATTGCAGCGGATGCATTGTTTAGTTATGTTAAAATTACTATCGAAATTGGAATTGATAGTTATAATGATCCGGTAACTATCATAGAGGAGTTTATCCAAAACAATCCCAGCTCATCACATGTTACAGCTGCGTATGATTTGCTCTCGCAGTTGTATCTTACTTCAAAAAATTATCCTGCAGCACTAACATCAATAGAAAAAGTTGGCAATCCGAACAGTAGATTAAAATCAGTTTATCAGCAGCTTGCATTTGCCCAAGGGGTTTCATATTTCAATAGTAGGGCCTATAATGATGCAATTGGTTTTTTTAATAGATCCTTAAAATATCCGATTGATGGCAAACTTAAATCGGAAGCATTATTTTGGCAGGGTGATTCATATTACAGATTGAAAAAATATAATGCTGCTTCAATAAAATTCAATGATTTTTTAAAATCAAAGTACGCCAAACAAACTCAATTATATTCAACAGCAATATATAATTCAGCCTATTGTGCATTTAATACTAAACAGTATACTACGGCTGTAAAACTATTTCAAAAATTCTTAAACCAAACCAATAACAACGCTAATTTAATTGTTGATTCACACTTACGACTTGCTGACTGTTACTTAATTACCAAGGATTACAACAATGCAATACAATGGTACAACAAGGTTATAGATAGTCATTCTGCTGAGGCGGATTATGCTTTATATCAGAAAGCAATTTGCTATGGATCACAAGGTGATTTTAACAAGAAAATTGGTACATTAACTGAGCTCACAACCAATTACAAAAAATCGCAGTATTACGATGAAGCACTTTATGATATTGCTTCTACAAATTTAGTGTTAAATGACCAGCGACATGCAATAGCCTACTTCGACAGGTTAGTTAAGGAAAAACCAAAAAGTAGTTATGCGAAAAAAGCATTGGTGAAGATGGGATTCCTTTACTACAGCAATAATCAACATAACCAAGCTGTTTCAGCACTCAGAAAAGTAATTGATAATTACCCTGCATCGCTTGAAGCCAAAGAAGCTCTTGTTACTCTGCAAAATGTTTATATGGATATGGGACAGGTTGATAAGTATATTGACTACGCCAATAGTCTGGATTTTGTTCAGGTATCAACCAGCGAAGAGGATTCTTTAAAGTTCACAACGGGTGAAAATTACTATCTAACCAACGATTGCAAAAATGCAGTGCCATCATTACAAAAGTATGTTCAACAGTTTCCAAGCGGAGGCTTTGTACTAACAGCTTATCATTATTTATCTCAGTGCATGGAGAAAAGTGGGGATAATGAAGCAGCAATTACTTATTATGAGAAGATATTGGTATATCCAGAAAATCAGTATACCGTTAAAGCATTATTAAGAGTAGCCAGAGCAATGTATGATAAAAAAGACTATGAAAAATCGCTTAGTTATTACGACCGACTTTCGGATGTAGCCGAAGATAAGTTAATGATGCTTGAAGCACACGATGGAGTGATGAAAAGTGCCTGGAAAACAGGAAATATTCCTTTGGTGAAAGAAGCAGCCAAAAAACTGCTAATGACAGAAAAAGTATCTGAGGATCAAATTATTTATGCTCATTTCTTGCTGGGTAAGATAGCCATGGATGCGAAACAGTATAATGACGCCGAAAGGGAGTTTAATATTACAATGAAGCTTTCAAAGGGTGATGAAGGTGCAGAATCATTATATAATTTGGTGCTAATTAACTACCGTCAAAATAAATTAGAAGCCGCTGAGGAGATGGTTTATCAGATTCCTGAAAAGTACCCATCCAACGATTTCTGGATCGCAAAAGGATTTATATTACTGGCCGATATATATGTTGGTCGTGAAAATATCTTCCAGGCGGAACAAACACTAAAAAGTGTTATTGAGAATTACAAAGGTGAAGATCTAAAGCAAGTTGCCCAAGGAAAACTTGATAGATTACAGGCCTCACAAGTTGAGGAAACAGAAGTTATTGAAAATGAGAATCAGTAAAAATATAAGAACTATGAATAACCAACTCTTAATAAGATTATATATTATTTCATTTGCATTGTTAATGTCAGTTGTTGTCGCTGCACAAGACCCTGATGGAACATCAAAAAATCATAATGAACAAGTAACAATAATAAGTTCATTCGACCCTTCGATAAATCAGGCTTATAAAATAAATACATCTCCGGCTGATGTTACTTTTAGTATCGACAAACCTGAATTTACGTATCAATCGTTGGATATTAATCAACCAACCGAAATCACTTTAAACCCAATTACACCAATTGTCATAAATGCCGACAAACGAACTTCATCAACAAATAACTCCCTTAAACTGGGGGTTGGGAGTTTATTTAGCCCGTATCTGGATTTTTTCCACTCAAGCGGACAGAAGAATAATTACCGTTTTGATGCTCATATATATGAATTATCAACATTTAAGAACATAAAGGATTATTCACCAAGTCCCGAATCAAATGCTTATTTAAATCTGAATTACAAGAAATTTTTCAAGTATCATATTTTTGATGCAGGTGTAAAGTATTCGCTTAAAACAAACCGCTATTATGGTTTTAAACCTGATGAACTTTTCCCAAGTGTAACAATTTCCGACAATCGATTAAAACAGGCGTTTAATCTAGCTAAAGTAAATTTAGGAATTGCTAGTAATTACTCCAATAATAAAAAACTATTTCATTCAATTAATGTTGATGCCTACTATTATTTTGATAAATATAGTACTACTGAAACCAATGCTAATTTGAACTTTGATGTCCATAAAAATTTCAATGTTAGCGATATGCTCGACTATCAGGAACTGGGATTGTCAGGTAAGGTAACTTACTTTGGGAATTCTGACACATTGGTTACAAGTACCGATATGCTCATATCTGCAACACCCTATTTTAAAGGTAAATACGGATTGTTCAATTTTTATGTTGGATTAAATTTTAATTTCCTCAATACCACGACTTCCAATTTCTACTTCTATCCAATACTTGACGTAAATATAAATCTTGTACCGGATGTGCTTACTGTTTTTGCCGGTGTAGTTGGGGATGTTCATAAACAATCATTCCTAAAACTTACAGAACTAAACCCTTGGGTGGGATCAACAACACAATTAAAATGGGATCGTACATTTAAGGCCTATGGAGGGATAAGGGGTAATATTGCACAGAAGGTTAATTTTAGCGCTCAGGTAACATGGCAAAAGTTTAACAATATGTTCTTCTTTGTGAATGTTCAGGATGGAATATCTAATCCCAACCTACCCTTTAATAAGTTCGCAGCTATCTATGATGCAGGAAGTGTATTTGGTGTATCCGGCGAAATTTCATTTGCTGCCGGTGAGAAAGTGAATGTATTGTTAGGAGCAAAATACAATGCATATTCATTGGATTCGCTTGCTGAACCATATCACAAACCATCAAGCGAAGTTAAACTTGGATTATCATTTCTGGCTGCTAAAAAAATTCGAATCTGGTCGGAGGTATACTATTATGGAGCACGTAAAGCACTCGATATTAGCTCTTTTCCTATTAAAGACATTGACTTAGATGGCTTTATAGATTTAAATGCCGGAGTTGATTATAAGCTAACCGACAGTTTTTCAGTATTCTTATCACTAAACAACATTCTTAATAGCGAGTACCAACGCTATTATAATTATCCGGTACATGGCATACAGGTTATGGGTGGATTAATGTATAAGTTTTAAGTGGAATGAATAACCGGGTTTTGAGTTAATGGGTGAATGATATAACTTAGCCAATGTATTTATTTAGAAATAAACCTGCTAATAAATTCTTACTTCTTATCAGTATTTGTGTTTTACTATTAATCCCATCATGCAAAGAAGTAACTAATTATTTTCATTGGAATAAGGAGTGAGCTTATTTATTTGATATACTGATCATTACAATGTTAATAAAATCCAAAATCATTGATATTTTTTCTTTCAAATAATGCAATTTTTTAGTAATTTTGCAGACTTCCTTTTTTAAGGGAAAAATGATTAAATTATTATGACAGAAGAAGAAAAAACCAGAATTGCAAACGCAGAATACAATGCTGATAATATCCAGGTATTAGAGGGTCTGGAAGCGGTAAGGAAAAGACCTGCAATGTACATCGGCGATGTGAACACAAGAGGTCTTCACCATCTTGTTTATGAGGTAATTGACAACTCAATTGATGAGGCACTTGCCGGTCATTGCGACACAATTAATGTAATTATCCATCCAGATAACTCAATATCGGTTAAAGATAATGGTCGTGGAATTCCAACAGGTATTCATGAAAAGGAAAATCGTTCAGCTTTAGAGGTTGTAATGACAGTTCTTCATGCAGGTGGAAAATTTGATAAAGGATCATATAAAGTATCAGGGGGTTTGCACGGCGTTGGTGTAAGTTGTGTTAATGCATTATCCGAAACACTTAAAGCAACTGTTCATCGTGAAGGAAAAGTTTTTGAACAGACATATCATAAAGGAAAACCCGAAGAAGATGTAAAAGTAATTGGAGAATCACAAAAACATGGTACAGAAATTTATTTTGTCCCAGATAATTCAATATTTCTGGTTACTGTTTATGATTTTTCAATACTCGCGGCCAGGTTACGTGAATTAGCATTCCTCAATAAAGGGATACTGCTTACCCTTACTGATGAACGTACTACTGATGATGAAGGTAATTTGATTTATCGGGCATTTAAATCAGAAAACGGCCTTGCTGATTTTATAGCATTTCTTGATGAAAATCGTGAAAAATTAACTCAGGAGGTAATAAGTATAGAAGGTGAAAAAAATGGAGTGCCTGTTGAAATTGCCATGCAATACAATACATCGTTTACTGAAAACTTGCATTCGTACGTTAACAACATAAATACAATTGAGGGTGGTACTCATTTGTCGGGTTTTAGAAGAGGATTAACCCGAACATTGAAAAGTTATGCTGATAAGTCAGGGATGCTCAGTAAACTTAAATTTGATATAAATGGTGATGATTTTAGGGAAGGTCTAACAGCAGTAATTTCTGTAAAGGTTGCTGAACCTCAGTTTGAAGGTCAAACAAAAACTAAACTCGGCAACTCCGATGTTATGGGTTCTGTGGATCAAATGGTAAGCGAAGCCTTGTCGCACTACCTCGAAGAAAATCCAAAGGATGCAAGAACCATTGTTCAAAAAGTAATACTGGCTGCAACGGCACGTCATGCGGCACGTAAAGCACGTGAACTTGTTCAACGTAAAAATGTGCTTACAGGATCCGGGCTTCCCGGTAAATTATCTGATTGCTCCGATAAAGATCCAACAAATACAGAGGTTTACCTTGTGGAGGGCGATTCGGCGGGGGGTACTGCCAAACAAGGTCGCGATCGTAAGTTTCAGGCAATCCTACCATTGAGAGGTAAAATTTTAAATGTTGAAAAAGCACTTCCTCACAAGATCTTTGATAGTGAAGAAATAAAAAATATATATACTGCTCTGGGAATTACAATTGGCACCGAAGAAGATAGTAAAGCATTAAACCTTAGCAAACTCAGATATCACAAGATTATAATAATGACGGATGCTGATGTTGATGGTAGCCATATTGCAACTCTGATACTTACTTTCTTTTTCCGCTATATGCTCGAATTGGTTGAAAAAGGTTATGTTTATATTGCAACCCCACCTCTTTATCTTCTACGTAAAGGAAAACAGGAAAGATATTGTTGGACGGAAGAAGAAAGAGAGCTTGTAACTGCTGAATTATCTATTGACGGTTCAGATAAAGGAATTCATATTCAACGTTACAAAGGTCTTGGCGAGATGAATGCCATACAATTATGGAGCACAACCATGGATCCTGAAAGGCGTACTTTACGTCAGGTTACCATTGAGAATAGTTCTGAAGCTGATCACGTTTTCTCAATGTTAATGGGCGATGAAGTTCCACCACGAAGGGAATTTATTGAAGCCAATGCAAAATATGCACGTATAGATACATAAATCGTAATAAAGCTATATACATGTAAAAGTCTGATCCAATATTTGATGGTTCAGACTTTTTTTTTGTGACAAATGCAGGAGTAAGTATACTAACTATAATATATGTACTTTTACATGTATACAAATATTAATTACTCTGGCATTTACTTAACCTGTCTAAAGTAATTGTGAAATAATTACTAAAAATATGGAAACTATTTTACCAAACATTTTTGTCAGTTAAATACCTCAGAAAATCATGGTTGACAAAACAGTAGTTAAAGAATTGGATAAAGATTATCAATGGGCTGTAAACGGTAGCAGCACGGATAAATATCTTTGGATTTTAAGACGTAAGCCACAAATGGAAGAAGAACTTTATTATGAATCGCTTGACAAATTGCAAAAACGTGGGTACGATGTTTCTAAACTCATAAATGTCGAGCAGAATAAGTCTAAATATATATAAGAAACCGAAATAAATGTATAAAATACATTGAACAAGATATTTGATTTTCGAACCAAAGCACCGGAAAAAATATATCCTTTATGAGAATCTGGTCCATACATCCTCAATATTTAGACACGAAAGGATTGGTTGCACTTTGGCGCGAAACATTATTGGCTAAAAATGTGTTGGAAGGCAAAACCACAGGCTATAAAAATCATCCGCAATTAATACGATTTAAAAATTCGGACAATCCACTTCAGGTTATCAATCAATATTTGTCGGTTGTTTATCAGGAATCACTCACTCGCGGATATCATTTTAATAAAGCTAAATTCAGTATTGATTTTAGCCCGCGAACATTAACAGTTACACAAGGACAAATAGAATACGAAAAACAGCACTTATTCAAAAAATTGAAAATCAGAGATTTTAATAAATATAATGAATTAATAAGCCAAAAGGATATTGAGCCTCACCCTTTATTTAAAATAATTGAAGGAGAAATAGAAGAATGGGAAATAGTGTAATGAAAGACACCATGACACTCATCAAGCAATACTGGTATAAATTCTTTTTAATTACTTTTGATATGTGAAACCTACATAAAGCTTAATATTGACTCAAAAATTATAAAATAGTAGCTATAGCATAGGGTAAATTGGTTGTTACCAATTATATAAAAGAAACATAACAACAAAAGGATTAATCGCATAATTACCCAACATAAAAAAACCACAATTAACTTATTCACAAAAACAATCTCCGAAGTATTTGAAAAGTTTAGTGGGTAATTTCATGCTAATTTTGTATTTTTACATACCTAACCGCAAAAGCTATGGAGCTTATAACAATCAAAGAATCGCATTACCCTGCCGATCTGCTAATATTAAAGAGTAAGTTGGAATCTGAGGGAATCAAGTGTTTTTTAAAAGATGAACTTACATCTGAGATATTAACCCATATACCTTCGATGTCGGCTAAACTTCAGGTTTTCAGCCAAGACTTACCAAAAGTAAAGGAAATCTTAATTGAAACAGGTGAACTTGAACCGGATCAAATAACCCCTCTCTGTCCCTATTGCGGTTCGGATGACCTTAAAATGAAACTAGATTTTTATGAAAAATTTAATTTAGTGATTGAAATGTTTAAGTCACTAAATATTTTTTCTAAGCCAACTACGATAAAACAATCTTCTGTATATATTTGTAAGCAATGTGATAAGGAATTACGTTTCTAACCGCAGACCAGAGTTTTAAAAATAACTTCATATATATTAATTGCAGGTAATTATAATATCTTTTTTCATTTAAATTTGTCTTGCGTCTTGATTAGAAATACTGCATTGTAAATAAAATTATTTGGCAATGGAAATCAATAAAAAATTTGGGACTTTTCTGGGAGTTTTCACTCCAAGCGTACTAACCATCCTTGGTTTAATAATGTACCTCAGGTTCGGATGGGTTGTTGGAAACCTGGGCTTACCGCTAACAATATTTGTTGTAATCCTAGCAAGTTCCATAACCTTTATCACAGGGCTTAGTGCATCTGCTATAGCAACAAATATGAATGTAGGGGTGGGTGGCGAATATTTTATGATTTCACGCAGCCTAGGTCTTGAACTTGGAGGATCAATTGGCATTCCCCTGTATTTCTGTAGAACCCTGAGCATTACATTCTATAGCTATGGACTTGCAGAGGCAATAATTCTATTTTGGCCTGCAAGTTGGGGAGCAATGCCTGAATACATGCTACAATATTTAGTAATTGGCATTATAATTCTTATTACAATATTATCGGGTAAGTCAGCCGCCCTTGTTTTAAAAATGCAAATACCAATAATGATTTTGGTAGGGCTATCCATTTTGGCGTTGATAGTTGGGTCTTTAACAGGAGGGCCAATTAAATCTCCTGAGTTAGCCCCTACATACAGGACTGCGCCTGAAGGTTTCTGGTATGTATTTGCCGTGTTTTTTCCGGCAGTTACTGGTTTCACGGCAGGAATTGGAATGAGCGGTGATTTGAAAAATCCAAGAAAATCGATACCAAGGGGTACGCTTCTGGCGGTACTCACCGGTGTGGCTATTTATATTATTGTTCCTATTTTTTTATCCATAACCGGGAAAACATCCCCTGAAGAGTTGGCCAATTCAGGAGTTGATTCATGGGTTAAAGTGGCAATTTTTGGTGCAGTGCTGGTATATCCTGCAATATGGGGAGCTATTCTATCCTCTGCTTTCGGGAGTGTATTGGGAGGGCCAAGAGTATTGCAGGCATTGGCTCAGGATGGACTTGCCCCTAAAGTTTTTGCAAGGTTGTCAACATCAGGTCAGCCAACTATTGCCACCTGGGCTAGTGGAGCAATTGCTATTGCAGCTGTTTGGCTTGGAGGTCTTAACACAATTGCTCAGTTTGTATCCATACTTTTTCTCACACTCTATGTGATGATAAATATGAGTGCTGTTATTGAAAAAATTGTTAAAGACCCGTCTTTCAGGCCAACCCTTAAAGTACCATGGTATATTTCATTAGTTGGGGCATTGGGTGCAATTGCCGTTATGTTCCTTATAAGTCCCCTTGCTTGTTTTATTGCTATTTTATTAGAAGTAGGTTTATATGTTTATCTCACGAAACTCACATTGGAAAAACGATGGGGTGATGCCCGGGCAGGTTTTTGGCGCAACCTTGTCAGATATTCACTAATTCAAATCCGGATTCACGGTTCAAAGCCCCGTAATTGGAGACCCCGCATCCTGCTATTTGTAAAAGATGCCGATTCAGAAATGGAATTGATCAAGCTGGCATCATGGTTTAGCCAACTATTTGGGACTGAAACCGTTGTAAAACTTATTATCGATCATCTTACAAATACAAAAGTTGATATTGAACTACAACGGCTAAAAATTAAAGATAAGATTACCAAAGCTAAATTAACAGCATTCAGTGAAGTGATAGTGGTACCTGAATTCGAATCGGGTGCAATAACAGTTGCTCAGGCAAATGGTATTATCGGGATAAAAGCCAACACTATCATGTTTGGATGGAGTAAAAACCTGGAAGCAGCCTATTCACAACAAAGAATAATAAGAGCAGTATCGCAGGCCAATAAAAGCACTATACTGGCAAGGATTAAATGGCCAAGAAGTCTGGAAAAAAATAAAAGCATCGATTTATGGTGGGGAGGGCAGCAACGTAATGGTGACCTGATGCTATTATTGGCACATTTGCTTACCCTTAACAAAGATTGGGAACAAACCACAATTACAATACGGTCGATTGTAAATGACACTGAAGAACAGGAAAAGATGACTTCTTCCATATTGCCTTTGATTCCACAAGCAAGGATACATGCAAAAGTTGAGGTTGTTATAAAAGAAGATAACGAAACTATGATGGATGTGATTCACCGATACAGTAAAAACAGCACAATTACATTCTTTGGGTTGAAGATAACAGATATTGGGTCTGAAAAAGAATATGTTGACTTTTTGGAAAAACTAATTGCACCTTTAAACACAACTATTCTTGTGAACAATCCCGGACTGGATGAATCTACACCTATTCTGTTGCAAGTTTGATATTTCAAACTAACAAGTGAAGATGAAATTAATCTTCTTGCCGCAAGCAACGGTGTATCTTATGGGAAATCCATTACATATTCGCCCCAAGGGGCGGGGAATATAACCCATAGCCTCCAATAAACTCGTCATTTGGAACTAGAATTACAAGGCCATCTCCACTATTAAAAGCATCTGCACCACATGTCATTGGTTAAATGGCTATGGATTTCCGAGATGGAGGAGTATATATTTAAAGAGATATTTGCCTGTATAAACCTAAGAGCATAAGACTTTTCAGCATCCGGCTATATTGAGTAGGCTATTGTGTATGGAATTATGTAGAGATGTTAGAGAAAACAACCCATTAAAATTCCAAAACTTCTCTTATTGCCACTAATATCTTTTCAATATCAGGAAGGATAGCTTTTTCAAGTATTCTATTAAATCCTACAGGAGTAAATGTTGACCCTACCCTTTTAACAGGAGCATCCAGGAAATTAAATGCCTGATCAGATATAAGAGCTGCAACCTCTCCTCCAAAACCTGCAAACACCTTATCTTCATGAACAACAAGTGCACGGTTTGTTTTCTTGACAGATTTCAAAATAGAATCTTCATCCAGTGGTAATAATGATCTAAGATCAATAACCTCCACCTCTTTTCCCAGCTCTTCTTTTATTTGATCGGCGGCTTTTAAACACATTGGCAAAGTATTACCATAGGTTATAATACTTAAGTCGCTTCCCTCTCTACGAACTCTTGCTTTACCGAAAGGCACTTCAAAATCATCAGGAACGATGGTCTCAGCAATTGGGTCATTATATAAAGCTTTTGGTTCCAGAAATAAAGTTAGTCCTCTCGACCTCATGGATGTTCTTAATAATCCGGCTGCATCATCCGCGAAAGCGGGATAAACAACTCTTAACCCAGGAAAAGTTGTTAATGCACCCTCAATGGTTTGTGAATGATACAATCCCCCACCGATATATCCACCAGATGCTAATCGGATTGTAACATTGGGTGCAAATTGGCCATTACTGCGCCAGTAATCATGTGAGCTATCAACAAGTTGCTCCATGGCAGGCCAAAAATAATCAGCAAACTCAGCACCTTCGACAACAACACGTATTTTATCGTTATAACGAGTCATTCCGTTTGCTGTACCAAGGATGAAATCTTCGGCAATTGGAGCATTGAAAACACGTTCGGGGCCAAATTCCTGTTGCATTCCTTTGCTTACATTAAAAATACCACCTTTATCCTTGTTTGCCATATCCTGGCCAAAAATGAAAGTATCGGGATTATGACGAAACTCAGCTTTCAGGGTTTGGTTAAGAGCTTGAATCAATCGAAGCGACTTACCCTTTGACCCATCATGTAAACCATCGGGATATAATTCACTTACATAAGGCTCAGGAGTAACAAAGTCATAAATTGTCTTAGGATCCGGATTGGGAGCCTTCAATGCTAATTTATGAGCTGCCGAAATTATCTTCTTTTCTTCTTTATCAATAATTAATAACTCATCTTCGGTAAATTTACCAGAATGAATTAACTGTATTCTAAATCTTTCCAGTGGATCGCTCAATCTAACACAGTGTCTCTCACTATCGTCACGATAAAGTTCATGGGCATCGGAATTTGAATGAGAATGAATTCGTAAACAGTTGGCATGTACGATAACAGGTTCATTATTATTAATGGCATGTTCCTTCGCGGCATCCATAGTATTCATTGAGTCGAATACATTTTTGCCATCGCAATACATAATTTTGAGGTTTTTCATTCCTCTGTAATTTTCAGCGGCTCTTCTGTTTGCACTTTGGTCGCGCTGAGGAACACTTATCCCATATTGATTATCCTGAAAAACAAAAATTACAGGAAGTTTTTCTTTTGATGCACCATTTATAGCCTCAAATACATACCCTTCGGAAGTAGACGACTCACCTTGTGAACTAATGGCTACACCTTTAGTCTTATATATTTTAATTGAACGGGCAACTCCGGCTGCATGAAGCGTATGATTACCGGTAGCTGACGATACATTTTGAATATTCCATTCAGGTTTAGCAAAGTGATTCGACATATGACGGCCACCGCCAGCAACATCAGTTGCTTTCGAGATTCCGTTAAGGATCACTTCCTCTGCAGTTAATCCGGCTGAAATTGCAGTAAGCATATCACGATAGTATGGAAATAAAAAATCTTTGTCCCTGTCAAAAACCTGACCAATGGCCAATTGAATTCCATCATGTCCGGCATAAGGAGCATGATAGGACCAACCAAGTGCTTGCTTTAAATAATTTGGTGCTTTTTCATCCAACTGACGACCGAGTGTCAACAGTCTGTACCAATTCTCTAAGGTTTCTTTACTTGTATTATCTAATGTATATTTTCTTTTTTCTGCCATTTCAATGAAATTAAGGTGCAAAAATAGTTTAATTTTTTATTTTAAATGAGTCTAAATAGCAAATAATTGATCTGCAATTATCAATAATAATGGCAATATTGGTGATTTTGTACATTATTTATTATCTGATTTAATGCTTCAATTAGTTCTTAATTTACGGCCCTAATTCTTTTATATTCAACATGTAGCCCGTTAATAAATTATAACTACTTTTGCACCGCCTTTGTAAAATACTTTGGCGTACAATAAATATCGTCTCTTTTAAGAATATCCCATGAACAATTTCGAAGAATTAAATTTAAATCCTGATATAATATCAGCAATAACCGAATTAGGTTTTGTTAAACCAACACCAATCCAAGAATTAGTTATTCCTGTATTACTTGAATCAGAAAGAGACTTAGTGGGACTTGCCCAAACAGGAACAGGTAAAACAGCTGCATTTGGTTTACCAATGATTCAAAAAGTTGATACATCAATAAATCAAACTCAAGGATTAATACTATCACCAACCCGTGAGTTGTGTATGCAAATTGCCAAGGACTTACAATCATATTCAAAAAATAACCATAAAATCAGAGTTACAGCTGTTTATGGTGGTACAAGTATTGAAACACAGATATCAGAATTGCGAAAGGGATCACATATAGTTGTTGGTACTCCCGGAAGAACTTTAGATTTAATAAAGCGAAATCGTTTAAATGTTAGCAAAATAAGTACGGTTGTACTTGATGAGGCTGATGAAATGTTAAGCATGGGTTTTAAAGAAGATTTGGACGCCATACTAGAAGGCACACCTGACACGAAACAAACTCTACTTTTTTCAGCTACAATGCCAGCTGAAATATCCAGAATTTCGAAGAAGTTCATGAATAATCCTGTTGAGCTATCGGCAGGCACTAAAAATATAGCTGCTGAAAATGTTAAACACATTTACTATGAAGTTCAGGCACGTGATCGTTACGAAGCGTTGAAACGTATCGCAGATATCAACCCTAAAATTTACGGAATAATTTTCTGTAGGACAAGACATGAAACAAAGGAAATTGCCGATAAGCTTATTCAGGATGGTTATAATGCTGATGCTTTACATGGTGATTTATCTCAGGCGCAACGTGATTCGGTTATGACCAAATTCAGATCGCGACATTTACAATTGCTTGTAGCTACTGATGTTGCAGCTCGCGGACTTGATGTTGATGACCTTACTCATGTAATAAACTTCAACCTTCCTGATGAAAACGAAATATATATCCACAGAAGTGGAAGAACAGGTCGTGCGGGTAAAAGTGGGATATCATTATCAATTCTTCACATGCGTGAAAAACACAAACTCAGATCAGTAGAAAAAATTACTGGTAGAAGTTTTGAGAAAATGCTAGTCCCTTCCGGTAAAGAAATCTGCGCAAAGCAGTTATATAATCTTGTGGACAGAGTTGAAAACGTTGAAATTGATGAATCACAAATAGCTCCATTTATCGAAGCTATTTACCAAAAATTAGAATGGCTCAGTAGAGAAGAGTTAATTAAGAAATTTGTATCAGTAGAGTTTAACAGGTTTCTATCATATTATAAAGGTGCCAAAGATTTAAATAAAATCGATAAATCACGTGATGATTCTCGTGGGTCTCGAGAAGATTCGGGTAGAAGGAGAAAAGATGTTGATGGCCGCAGAGGAGACAGTGAAGGAAAAAGACGAGACAGAAATGATGCTAACTTTACCCGCTTATTTATTAATGTTGGGAGCAGTACAAACTTAAACCCAGCTTCACTAATTGGGCTTATCAATAAAAATACTAAGGAGAAGAGTATTGATATTGGCAAGATTGAGATTATGAAAAATTTCTCATTTTTTGAAGTTGACAAAGCTTTTGAAAAGACAATATTAAAATCGTTTGAAGATACTGATTTCAATAATATACCATTGGTTATTGAAGTTGCAAATCCTAAGCAGTCGTCGGGCAACGAAGGCTCACCTTCTTCCAGAAATTTTAAGCGTAGAGATAATTTTAAGGGAAAGGAAGGTTTCAAGGGAAAAGAAAACTATAGCCGTCCTAAAAATAAAGATGGCAGGAAGAGAAGAGACAATAAGAAATAGGAACTATAAAATATAGCATATTTCAGAATTTATTGTTCTATAACTCATTCTTCTTATTAAATGTGTGAGGAGTATGAATCCATTTTTTTGATGCCCCTTTTAATTTTAGAAGACTTAATATCATTAATATAAATCCATAGGGAATACTTATTAATACCCCAAAGGTTATCACTTTACTAAATTTTCGAGGCACACAAATTATGAGAGTTATCAAATTACTCAAAAATAAAATTAACCAGAAATAACAATCGATAGTTAGCCAGGAATAATAAAATTCTGAGGAAATAAAATACACACAACAACTGATAATTGTAAAAACCAGTAATATCCCTAAGGTTAGTATCCTTGGTGGAATTGCAAACTGAAGCACTTTATCAAAATAATCAATATTCCTCTTCCTAATCAAATCTTTGGTAGCATCTAAAAAGTAACTACTAAAATAGTGTAACTGACAAGCAATCCATCTGCGACGTTGGTTAATAAAAGCCTTTGATTGTTGGGTTTTCTCATCAAAAATATGAGCTTCAGATACATATTCTATTAAACCCCCTTCTTTAATTATTCTCAGTTCTAATTCTTTATCTTCACAAGTTCCACCCATATCGAGAGTGGAAATAATTTCTTTAAACAAATGGAAATCGAGCCCCATTCCTGATCCCGCCAGTGCGGCTGAAATCCCTAGTACCCTGTGCCCCTTTCTGAAAATATTGTTATTAATCTCTTCGCTAATAGCATCAAGGATAGCAAAATTTGTATTCATATTTTTTGCAGTACGATGACCTTGAACTATTTTAAACCCTCTATCGAATGCGGCATTAATATTGGCCAGTACATTAACCCCCATTTCATTGTCAGCATCGAGAATAAAAACCATATCGTAATCATCATCAATTCTTGACAAACACCAATTTAAAGCCTTTGCTTTGTTTCTAAGCTCAATATCGATAATCAATACATCTATTGGAAGTTTATTCAATTTTTCCAATGTTTCTTCAGCAAACGAATCAGCAATAACGAAGATGTCATATTTTTCTTTAGGATAGCTTTGAGTTAAGGCATGCTTTGCGACATTAACAATAACCATATCTTCCTTATAACCAGGTATTAATACAGCAATCTTTCTGAGTTTACTTTCAACTTGAGTTATATTTTCAACATAGAATAATCCTGCAATACCAAAAATTAAAATGTAAAGTGTAGATATAAATAAATATCCAAAAAATACTATCTCTATTACATTTAATATGATTTTCAGAATCTCCATATTAATTTTTTATTAATACTCCTCATTTAGTTTAAACTGAAACATTATAATCTCTTAGGGCATCATTTAGCGATGTTTTCTTATTTGTAGTCTCTTTTCTTGTTCCAATAATTAATGCACAAGGAACCTGATATTCACCTGCTGGGAATTTTTTAGTAGTTGTTCCAGGAATAACGACTGAACGGGCTGGTACAATCCCTCTAAATTCTATCGGTTCATTTCCGCTAACATCAATTATTCTTGTTGTTTGAGTAATTACAACATTAGCACCCAACACTGCTTCTTTACCCACATGCACCCCTTCAACAATAATTGACCTTGAGCCAATAAAACAGTTGTCTTCAATAATTACAGGTGACGCTTGGATGGGTTCAAGAACTCCGCCAATTCCAACACCACCACTTAAATGTACATCCTTGCCAATTTGCGCACATGAACCCACAGTGGCCCATGTATCAACCATGGTTCCACTACCAACATATGCGCCAATATTAATATATGATGGCATTAAAATAACTCCTGGCGACAAATATGAGCCATATCGTGCAATGGCATTCGGTACAACTCGTACATCTAACTTTGCATAATTATGTTTTAGCGGTATTTTATCATGAAACTCAAACATTCCAACCTCCATAGTCTCCATTTTACGGATAATGAAATACAAAATTATAGCTTTTTTTACCCAATCGTTTATTAACCACTGTTCTTCAACCATATTAGCCACCCTTAGTTTTCCCGCATCCAGCAGGGACAGAACTTTTTCAACGGCTTCGATAGTATCAATATTTGTTAATAGGCTTCTATCTTCCCAGGCACAATTGATCAATTTAGTAGTGTTCTCCATCTAATAATAAATTTATTATAAAAGTATAAAAAATTGCTAATTTTGCAGCGGAAACTTTAAATTCAGGTAAACAATATAAACAACTAATGGGCAGGATATTAGCAATTGATTATGGACAGAAACGAGTTGGGATTGCTGTAACTGATGAATTACGGATGATAGCAACCGGCCTAACAACTGTACATGTTAAGGATATTTGGACTTTTCTGCATGATTATTTTGCTAAAGAGAAAGTAGATTGTGTTGTTATTGGCGAGCCAAAAGATTTAATGAATCGACCGTCCGATTCAACTCGGTTTATTGAACCTTTTGTAAAGGGTCTAACAAAAAAGTTTCCTAAAATCAAAGTTAAAAGATTTGATGAACGATTTACATCAAAAATGGCACTGGACACTATGATTGCTGGCGGTTTAAGTAAATCAAAGCGACAAAACAAATCATTAGTGGATACCATAAGTGCAACTCTAATACTTCAATCCTATATGGATTCAATAAAATAAAATTTCAAATATTACTATGATATTACCAATAACAGCATATGGTCATCCCACACTAAAAAAGGTTGGTGAAGATATCCGTAAAGACTATGATGGTCTTGAAGCCCTCATTGAAAATATGTTTGAAACAATGTATCAGTCAAAAGGGGTTGGACTTGCTGCCCATCAAATAAATAGACCAATTAGATTATTTATTATTGATCCCACCCCCTTTACTGAAGATCACCCTGAATTAGAGGCTGTAAAACGAGTTTTTATTAATGCTTACATTACTAATGAAGAGGGTGAAGAAGAAGAATTTGAAGAGGGCTGTTTAAGTGTACCAGGAATTAATGAGCCTGTTTATAGACCTCCAATTGTTTACATGTCGTATTACGATGAAAATTTCAATTTTCATGAAAATGAAAGATTTGAAGGTATTCTGGCACGGATAATTCAGCATGAATATGACCACATTGAAGGAAAAGTTTTCATTGAGCGGCTTCCTAATTTTAAGAAACTGTTATTAAAAGGAAGATTGCGTGACATAACTACCGGAGAAGCTGATGTTGCTTACAAAATGTTGATACCAAGAAAAAAAGGAAAACGTTAATTTATATAAAGTATTAAAACAAAATGGATATGAATAAGATTGTAGTAGTTTTTATTTTTAGTACATTTTTGCTGGTTTCATGCAATAATACTAACAATAAGGTTGATTCCAATAATGAAGTAAGCCTTGAGGATATTAACAGTTTGGAAGCTGAATTATTTAATGCAAATATGACAACTCCGAATTTAGAGAAAGCGAAGCAACTTGCTGATATGTATGTTGCTTATGCTGATCAAAATCCGAATGATTCGATAGCTCCTGACTTTCTATTTAAGGGTGCAGATATAAATATGAATATCAGTAGCCCTCAAACTACTATAGCGTTATTTGATAATATTATCTCGCTCTACCCGGGTTACAAAAACATCCCTACAATTATGTTTTTAAAGGGTTTTGTATATGAAGATCAACTAAACGATTATGAAAATGCAAGAAAGTGTTATGAGGAATTTTTGGAAAAATATCCTGACAGTGATTTTGCTGATGATGCCCTGGTATCCTTAAATAATCTTGGAAAATCACCCGAAGAATTAATTAAGGAATTTGAGAAGCAGAACAATGAGAATAAATAGAAAGCACTAATTCTATTTGCATAAAAAAAGCTGTGTTTCCAATAGGAACACAGCTTTTTTTATGATGGGATTTTTTAAAACCCGAATGTGATTCCAAATTTCAATACACTTAATCCACTGTAGCCTGCTTCAGCAAATAGCCCAAGTGATGATTTAAACATCCATCTACCCCCTACAAATACGTCAGGATTAAATTTAATATCATTATTATAGTGAGTTGTGCTGCCACTTATTGAAATACCCAGTCCAACACCGGCATAAGCATCAAATACATCACTATTAAACGCATGAACATGCCATGCAGCTCTTGGCCCAAAATAAACTCTGGGAAAAACTTCGTTGCTACCAAACCAATTGTAATTTGCCACTTGAAATTCAGCTAGTCCTCCAAAAGACACCAATCCAATATTTCCTGTTGGTATAACTCCAACTTCACCACTAAAATTAATTGTTGGGATAACTCCATTTAACGCAGGCATACCAATACCGGCATTAAACATAATGCTTCCCTTATTAAAAACATTCTGAGCTTCTACTGAAACAACCAACACAATAGCAAGCATAAAAACTAATACTTTTTTCATAAAATAAATATAACGATTAAAGAATAATATAGAATATCTAAAAATTATTTAGCGTAATTAATAGCTCTGGTTTCACGAATTACAGTTATTTTAATTTGTCCCGGATAAGTCATTTCCTCCTGGATTTTCCTGGATAACTCATATGATATCTTATCGGCATCTGCATCACTAACTTGTTCAGCACCAACTATAACACGAAGTTCTCTACCTGCTTGTATCGCGTAAGTTTTAACAACTCCAGGATAACTAAGAGCTAATCCTTCCAACTTTTTAAGTCGCTGAATATATGCTTCTACCACCTCGCGGCGTGCACCTGGTCGAGCTCCTGATATAGCATCACATATCTGAACAATTGGTGAAATTAAAGTTTCCATCTCGATTTCATCATGGTGAGCACCAATGGCGTTACACACATCGGGTTTCTCTTTATACTTCTCAGCTAGTTTCATCCCTAAAATAGCATGAGGAAGCTCAGCCTCATTTTCAGCAATTTTACCAATATCATGTAATAATCCGGCTCGTTTTGCTATTTTAGGATTCAGTCCTAACTCAGAAGCCATGGTTGCACTAAGATTTGCAACTTCTTTTGAGTGAGCCAATAAATTTTGACCGTACGAAGACCTATATTTCATGCGGCCAACAAGTTTAATGAGCTCATGGTGCATGTTGTGGATTCCAAGATCAATTACTGTGCGTTTACCAACTTCAAGAATTTCCTGTTCTACCTCATTACGAGTTTTGGTAACTACTTCTTCAATACGGGCAGGATGTATTCTTCCATCAGTTACAAGCTTTTGCAAGGATAATCTGGCAACTTCTCTTCTGATTGGATCAAATCCAGAAAGAAGTATCGCATCGGGACTATCATCAATGATAATTTCAATACCGGTCATAGCCTCAAGAGCCCTGATATTTCTTCCTTCACGGCCTATAATCCGACCTTTAATCTCATCACTTTCAATATTGAAAACAGTTACAGTATTCTCTATAGCATGTTCTGCTGCCGTACGTTGAATAGTTTCGATAACAATTTTCTTAGCTTCACGATTAGCTGTTAACCTTGCTTCATCAGCAATTTCTCTAATCAGTACCATTGCCTCAGATTCGGCAACACCTTTAAGTGATTCGATTAGTTGTTCCTTTGCTTGCTCTGCCGAAAAACCACTAATAGTTTCAAGTTGTTTAATATGATCTTCATGCATTTTTTCAACTTCATTTTGCTTTGTTTCAAGTATTTGAAGTTGATTATCTAAATTTGTCTTAAGCACATCAAGATTATTTTGTTTCCTTTGTGCATCTTCAATCTTTTTTGAAAGAATCGAGTCTCTCTGTCTTATCTTGTTTTCGTTTTTTTGAATAAGATTGTTTTTCTCATTAATCACTTTTTCATGCTCACTCTTTAGCTGAAGGAATTTTTCTTTAGCCTGCAGAATCTTTTCTTTTTTTATTATTTCTGCCTTTTCTTTTGCTTCCTCCAATAATACTTTACTTTTCTTAATTATAGATTTTTTAAGTATAGTACTGGCAATTAGCACACCAACCACTATTGAAAGTGCTGCTGTAACTATTAAAAAAATTGTATCATCCATTGTTTATAGTTTTGAGTTTCGCAAAACATAAGAAATAAAAAAAGGCCCATCGTAATCCGGAGCTAGTAAACTCCAAATATTAACGTATAGGGCTGCCAGTATTTTCGAACTTCCAGTGTCCTCCTTTAACGGAGAATTATCCGCATTAAGCGGACAATCAGGCCTGTCCTACGATCCATTGAGCTTATCCCTAATTGTTGTAGTGTTGAATTTACAAACCGTGAATTACGCGGGCGCTTTTATATTTTAAGAACGAATGATTTTATAGTTTTAAATGCGATGATAATAGTTCATCAACTTCCATCAATTTATCTTTCATCTCTTTATCCTTGAAAGATTTCTCGCTTTCTATATGTAATAAACCTGAAGCATATTGTAATGATACCATAGCGTAAAGATCTTGCATATCCTTATATTCAAACGCTTTTGAATACTTCTTTATTGTATTATTAACATCTTCCGCTGCTTTTCTTACCAACTCCTCCTCACTCCTACTTATTGTTAAAGTATAAGGTCTTCCTCCAATGTCAACTTTTATATTCAGATCAGTTTTCATTATCAACTTTTTTAGATAATGAGCTATTCGCTTAGTACCTCAATGCACCTATCAATCTCTTCTATCAAACTATCAATCCTTTTACTGCCCTCTTCAACACCAAATTCTATCTCTAATGTATTTGCAAGTGTAAATTTAAATATTTCTTTTTGATTTTCCTCTATTTTATTATTTAATTCTATTATTTTTTTTGCAGATAACTCGCTCTCTTGAAAAAGTCTTTCATTTTCTTTCTTAAGAAAGCTATTAACTTCAATTAATTTTCTAACTTTATACTCAATTCCGGTTATTAGTATTTCTTCATTAACCATCTAAATATTTTTGAATACTGCTACAAATCTACGAATAAATATTAATGAGTTGACATATTAAGAAATACGAACTAACCAGTTGTTTGTCAAGCATTAATTATTATCACCATATATGAATGAAGAGTTTATATACTATTTATGGACCTATAAGTTGTTAATAAATAACCTTTTTACTACTCAAGGTGAAACAATCAGTATAATTTCTACAGGTATAAGAAATACTGATAGTGGTCCTGATTTTTTTAACGCTTTAATAGATATTGGCAAAACAAGGTGGGCAGGAAATGTTGAAATGCATGTTAATTCTTCGGATTGGTTCAAACATAATCACAATGATACCAATGAGTACGATAATATTATACTTCATGTAGTAATTAACGACGACAGACCCATTTACCGCAGAAGTGGCGAAAGGATTCCAACCTTGGAAATTAAAAATAAATTTAACAATTCTCTATTTCTAAATTATGAAATGTTATTAAAATCTAATAATTCAATTGCCTGTGCGAATCAGATTCATGAAATTAAACAATTGGATAAACTTCTTTGGTTAGATGGGTTAATGGCTGAGCGCCTGGAGAAGAAATCCTTGGAAATTTCCACTCTCATCAACAATACTAAAGGAGACTTATTACAAGTTTACTATCAGAAATTATCAAGGGCAATGGGTTATACAGCTAATTCTGATTCAATGGAATATCTGGCTTCTATTACTCCGCTAAAGTTATTGCTAAAACATAAAAACAGTATTAAACAAATTGAAGCACTTTTATATGGGCAGGCTGGTTTTTTCGATAATAGTTATGATGATTTATACCCAAATGAACTTAGCAAAGAATACGCATTTCTAAAAACCAAGTATAAACTCACAAATATGGATAGTAGTTTATGGCGATTCATGAGAATGCGCCCTGTAAGCTTTCCTACCATTAGAATATCCCAATTGGCTAACATTATATATAATACATCAGGCTTACTCAATTTCATTCTCGAAATGGATAATATTAATAACGTTGTAAGTATACTATCTACATCAGCTTCATCATATTGGGATAATCATTTTAGATTTGATGCTTTTGCACCTGGGGTTCAAAAAAAACTTGGGTCATCAACAATCAATGTAATTTTAATAAACACAATTATCCCTTTTATTTTTGTTTATGGTAAGTCGAAAAGAAACGATGAACTCCAGGAAAAAGCATTAAATTGGATGGCAAAAATTCCATCCGAGTCAAACAAAATTACTCGTGAGTTTATTTCAATGGGAATTAAACCTGAAAATGCTATGCACAGCCAGGCACTACTTCAATTAAAAAGCAACTATTGTTTGAAGAAAAAGTGTTTGAGATGTAGATTTGGTCATATCCTATTAAACAGACAAATTATTGCTGACAACTAAAAACAATTATTTCATAGCTTTGCCGTAAATAAATGATAAATTTTGGACGAGAATAATAGCAGGCGAGAAGTCATAATTGCTGGATTGCTTCTAATATTGGTAATAGCAATAGGAGTTATTGGTTATATACAAATAGATGATTTTAGTTTCGTCGATGCACTGTATATGACTGTAATAACTGTTTCAACTGTTGGATTTGGAGAAGTTCATGAACTTACTCAAGGAGGGAAATTATTTACATCCGGACTAATATTAGCAAGCTTAGTAATACTGGGATACTTCATTAGTATATTAACTCAAAAGTTGGTACACACACAAGTAAGTTTCTTTTATTCAAGAAATAACAAAAAAAATAGACTACGAAAAATGGAAAATCATGTTATAGTTGTTGGATATGGACGAAATGGCAAGCAGGTTGTAAATGAGCTATTAACCCTTGGTTTAAAACTCATTGTTGTCGATCAGAGTCACGAATTAGTTATAAATAACATGGGGCGACCGGTTCGATTTATTGAAGGTGATGCTACTAACGATGATATTTTGATCAAAGCCGGCATAAAAACTGCACAATCGCTTATCTCAACTCTACCTAATGATGCAGATAATTTATATGTAGTGCTAACAGCTCGGTCGTTAAAACATGATCTTAAAATAATTAGTCGTGCTTCAAGCGAGAGTTCAGAAAAGAAATTACGAATGGCTGGTGTAGATAATGTTGTAATGCCTGAAAGAGTTGGTGGTGCTCATATGGCTACTTTAGTTGCACAACCAGATATTGTGGAGTTTCTTGAACATTTAACGATCCATAGTGATACACCAACTCAGCTAAGTGAGATAATGTGTAATGAATTACCTCCCGATTTAATTAATAAACAAATTAGTGAAATTGGTGTAAGAAGGAAATCAGGAGCCAATATAATTGGATTTAAAACAGCAACCGGCGATTTAATTATAAACCCATCACCTGACACAAAATTAATACCTAATTCAAAATTATTTGTTCT
>CALDOI010000293.1 GCA_937912115.1 uncultured Bacteroidota bacterium
AAACGTATGCTGTCATCTGTCATAATTTCACCTTTTAAAGATGGTGCAAGTGATTGTAAAGCTTGTTGTATTTGGTGGATATCCATGTAACTTATTTTGTATAGTAATTAGTACTTTCAAATATCTTGTCGGCCGATTTTGCGATGAATCCTCCATAGAGACTGCCATTTTTGTCGGGATACCTACGGGCAAATTCATAATAGCAACCTGGGATTTCAATAATTCCTTCGGTAAAACTAATGGGTAGCTTATCTGCAATTATTGATGATTGTTCAAGCAACTCATCAGGAGAACCTTTAATCTCGCCACCCGATGAATTAAGAATAAGTCCATTTTCTTTTAAAAAATTATTCACTTTTTCAATTGAATTCAATTTCTTTAAAGCATTGATACTTACTGTAAAATGGTTTGCTCTGAATCCGTAAACATAAATCCAGGAGGCGTATTCTGATTCTATCCGGATTTGTTCATAAATATTAAATGATGGTTTTTCCCACACCCGGCCACTTAAAATTAGCATCGGGTTTGTAATTATTTCCTCGGGTATCTGATCGATTATTTCAATGGCGGTTTCCCTTAAAAAGGGACTCATTTCTTCCAGCTTAAGTTCACTAATGAAAATGCGAGGTGCATCCTTAAAACCTTTGAGTTCATAATGTTTTGCATATAAATGCTTTTCTTCAAAGTTATACTCTCCTCTAAATTCATACCCTGCTTCAATAAAAGGTTTGGCAAGTACATCGATATTAATTCGTGGGTCGTTAAAGGTTCGGAAAGCAATGTGATCATTTACAACATCTTCTTCCAATCCCATAAAAAGTTCATATATTTTTTTAACCTGGGGATTTTGCTTAAGGTAATCAACCCAAATAGGGTCAAAAAGTAGTTGTGCTTTTTCCATGTGGATAGGTTAAATAATAAGTTTGAATAAAAATGAACCATCCATGCCTACAACATTGATGTGATTTGTAAGTTTTGCTATTTCTTCAATCATTATTTGAGGATTGTGTTGTTTATACTGGAGTTGATTTTGAATCAGATTAATTATTTGATTAGGAATTTTATCCGAATTTATTTGCAAATCTACAATAATTCCTTTTTTTACTTCCATATGGATTTTCACATTCTCACCATTAAATTGCATTGTTTTACTGAACTGATAAGCTGGCGAATATCCATAGTTCCAGTCGGTATTATTATATTTTTTTTGAACTAGATAATTTATTTCCTGTGTTTCATTTTCTGAAAAAACAATCGAATCAGCAATGGAAAAATAGTCAAATAGAAATTGCTTAAATTGTTGCTGAAAACTAGTCACTGATTTTATACCGGGAACAAGCTCTTTAAGGTTGATGATACTTGCACGTACTGATTTAATCGATTTATCCATAATATCAGCATCAGATGAACCGATAGTTTGTTCCAGTATATCCAGATTAGTATTTAGCAATAAAGTGCCATGATGAAGAACTCTGTTTTTAAAAATATGAGCGGCATTCCCAGAAAATTTTTTCCCAACTACGCCCAGATTAGTTTTTCCATAAAAAGTAACGTCGAGTCCAAACTGTTTTAAAAACTGAATTAGAGGTTCGGTAAATTTAGGAAAGTCAATTAGCCGTTCCCTGTTTTCTACTGTAGTGATCAGGCTGTAGTTGAGGTTTCCTTGATCGTGATAAACAGTACCTCCTCCTGAAAGTCTTCTTATAACCGGGATATTATGCTCCCAAACAAATTGTTGATTTACTTCTGCGAATGTATTTTGATGCTTGCCAACTACCACTGAAGGATTATTTATCCACAACATTAAAATATCTTCCGATTTACTTTTTAAGGCTACCTCTTCGGCTGCTATGTTAAACCATGGGTCGTTGCTTTGCTTATCGATGTAAATCATAAATATTATTATTCAGAAGTATTTTTGTATCTGGAAATTAGCCTTATACATTCATTAGCTTCTTCTACATCGTGCACTCTTAGTAAGTTAGCTCCATTTAACAGGGCGATTGTATTAAGAACTGTTGTCCCGTTAAGTGCCCTATCAGGTGATAATTTCAACACTTTGCTAATCATCGATTTCCGGGAAACTCCTGCAAGCACCGGTAAGTTATTAATCCTGATATTATCAATGTTCCTTAGCAGTGTGTAATTACTATCCAGGGTTTTTCCAAAACCAAATCCGGGATCAAGAATAATATCTTCAACCCCCAACTTATTTAATTTATCAGCTCTAGTCTGGAAAAATTGAACTACTTCACCTACAACATTTTCACTAATTGGGGAATGCTGCATGGTCTTCGGAGTACCGTGTATATGCATTAATATATAAGGAACTTTAAGCTTGGCGATTGTTGTAAACATTTGTTCATCCATAGTTCCACCCGAAATGTCATTAATAATATGAGCACCAACACCAATTGTTTCATATGCTACCTTCGACCGATATGTATCGATCGAAAATATTGCTTCCGGAAACGAATTAATTAGTAATTCAAGCGGAGCAATTATCCTTTTTAACTCTTCATCTACACTAATGTTTTCTGCTCCTGGCCTAGTGGAAACAGTACCTATATCTATAATATCTGCTCCAGCTTTGAGCATCAATTCAGCTTTCTCCAATAAGTTATCTGTATTTGTGTACTTCCCCCCATCGTAAAATGAATCAGGTGTTATATTTAGTATTCCCATTATTTTGGGAGTTGTGAAATCGATATGTTTATTAATATCAATTTTAATATTCCTAATCCCAGTAAAAGCTGTACTTTTATCGCCCATTTTTGTGTAAAATTTGGAAACTATTAGCAAAGTTAAAATTTAAACTCATTGTTGGGTTATGATTAAAAAAACAGCAAATCAATTTGAAGAAGTAATTGCTTATTGTAGAGATATTTTTGAAGTTAAGCAAAAGGACTATGGCACCGCATGGCGTATCCTGAGACTAAGTAGCTTAACCGATCAGATATATATAAAAGCGAACCGAATAAGGAGTATTCAAGTAAAAGATAAACAATTGGTTGATGAGGGAATAATTCCTGAGTTCGTTGGA
>CALDOI010000294.1 GCA_937912115.1 uncultured Bacteroidota bacterium
TCATAGTCGTATTTAATCGGCCATTAATATCTGTAGCAGAAATTAAATATGAGCCAGGTTGTAGTTCGCTAACACTTACAGTACTACCAACTTCCTTTGAACTATATACCAAGCTTCCAGTAGTGGAGTATATACTGATATTCGACAGCTCTTTATGGTTTGTAATATTTATAACATCAGTGGCCGGATTAGGATAAACCTGAAGTTGAGATACAAAGTCCTCATTGATACCTGTTGGTATAGAAAAATATAAATTATCCCAAAGATAAGTCTGTTCACCTGCCTGAGCTCCTGTAGTTCCGAAATTGAAGAAGATAGATGCTTTATTATATGAATACCCAAGATTAAGGGCTGCTGTTCCTGTTGCCTCATTACTGAAGTCGAAAACAAGTGTTTCCCATTCATTTACTACGGTTGTCATTGCCTCTGTTTCTACACTAATAGTTGGGTCATTTGATGCCTCAACTTTTAAACGAATAGGAGTTCCTGCTGTAGGTGAATATATTGATACACTCATTGTAGTTGATCCCACAGCAAATGGAATAGGAACTGGAAATCCTACTGTTCCACCCACTGTTGTACCTGCCCATGTTTCGGCTTCTTCTGTTTTAATTGATTGAGCTACTTTATTATTGGCATTTGTAGGATCGACAATAATTTGACTTGAGTTGCCCCCAAAATCTGTAAGTCCGTAATTAACTTCTTCATCATCAAAAGTAACTGGCAATTCAACTGGGTTAGTAGGTCCACCAGTAACATAATCAGGTCCAACAATATCATCAAAATAATAAGTATTATCCACCATATTTGCAAAATCGAAAAAGATAACAATCTTATCATAAGTTCCCGATTGAGCACCGGTAAAGTCAAAACTTAATTGAACCCATTCGTTAACGGCAGTTACATCAACACTCACTTCGGTAAATACACCTCCATTGTTTTTGTCCTCCAATTTAAAAAGTACTGTTGCTGCTATAGGCATGTATGCTTTGACGTAGAATGTTGTACCGCTAGTGAAATCGATTTTACCATCTAACTCGCAAAATACATGTGCCCACTGATCTTCCGAACGTTGCCATTCAGCTACATTTGCGCTGGTATTAATTCCGGATGCATTTGGATTTGCAACAATTACAGGCTCATTAGGCCAGCCTGAAATAGTTTCGTTTTGATTTGCATCAAAATCATTGTAAATGTATTGAGCATTCATTGAGAACGCAAAAAACATAATTGCTAAAAATGTAAGAATTTGTTTCATAGTTATAAGTTTAAGATTTAAAAATTATTTGAAAAGTTGAGGCAACCCAAAGCATCTCGCAATACCTCCGGTTACCTCTTTTATTTACTACTTGATAAGTATCTTTTTGATAGTCAAATTATTTGTTTCCAAATTAACTATTGATATTAAATATAAGCCTGATTTAAAGTTGCCCAAATCAATAACACTTTTTTGTGTGGTTAATTCAACTGACTTAACAACTGTACCCCTTAAATCCAATATACTACATAGATGTGGTGTATTACTTGCAACTTCAATATTTAGAAGTTCGGTTGCCGGGTTAGGCCAAATATTAATGGATTCTTCATTGGAAACCTGAATACCAACTGGCTTGGCTTCTATATAATCCTCCATTGTAAGTGTATCAACACCATATCCATTGGTGGCGATAAGCTGAACATCAAAAAGACCCATTTCGGTATAAAGAATTCCCATTGGGTTTTCCTCGGTTGATGTGCCTGGTGACCCGCCTTCGAAATACCACAGATAAGTAACATTTTCACCAGTTGAGTTATTTGTGAAATCAACTGTTTGTCCAACCAAAATTATTGTTTCATTTGCAGTGAAATCAGCAACAGGAGATGCTCCCACAGTTATGAAATCGGCTTGAGTTAATACATCGGTTACCTGACCGTCACTAACGGTAAGTGTTACGTCAAACATACCAGCATTTTCATATACAATATATGGTGGATTTTGTCCTGAAAATGTTGCAGGAGTTCCTCCTTCAAATTCCCATTCCCATGAAGTTGGGCTACCTGTTGACATATCGGTAAACATAGTACTGTCGCCTTCTGCC
>CALDOI010000295.1 GCA_937912115.1 uncultured Bacteroidota bacterium
CATCTAAAAATTCATTCTTGTGTATTATACTCATTGCCATAGTAACCATTTCACTTTGGCGAAATTTCAATTCTTTACCAAGGTTGTCCTGAACATTAAGTCTGTTAGTAAGACTTTTTTCCAGAAGGTCAATTTTATGAAGATACTTATTTTCCTGTTCTTTAATATTTATTAAATTGTTTTTGTATTTCTTACGTTGTGATTTTAAGATGTATAGAAATATAGAAATTAAGATTATTGATACGGCGAAAATTATAAGGATGGCTATTTTTACAGTATTATTCTGAATGGTATTATTATCCTGTTTGTCATTTTTATCTAAAAGAAAATTAGACGTGGAAATACTATCAATAGCAATGAAATTATTACTTGATATGGTATCGTAATTTCCTGCCACAATTTCGTTTTTTGTTTCCTCATTTAATACAAGAGTTCTGTTACCGCCAACATCTTGTTTAAATACGTTATTTACAAAGAATAACATAAAGAATGCTAATACTCCGGCAACTAATGGTGTGGCAACCCATCCAAGACTTATACTTCCCAGAATATTATACTTTATTTCCTTTCCTCCCTTATATAATCCAATTCCAATAATGGAGCCAATAACAACTTGTGAGCTTGATACAGGTACAAGTGGAATTGCCGGTAGTCCAATTGATTGAAAAGCATTTGACAAGCCTTGTGAAGAAAAAATGAAAAGCACCAGAGCTTGCGACAAAACAACAACGATTGCTGCGTCAGGAGTAAGAGGCATTAGAGTATTGCCAACGGTTTCCATTACATGTTTTGAGTAAGTGATAATTCCTATTGCAATAGCAAAACCTCCTAATAGAAATAACTGTTGTGTACTGTCGAAAACGAAAATTCCAAGATCGATGGTTGGTAAGTTTATTGCACCAGTAAAAACACCCATTACGTTGGCAATATTATTAGCTCCCAAACTGTAAGCTCCAAATGCGCCAACAAACAATAAGCTATATCTTATGTACGAATCTTTGTAAAGAAGATGAATTTTTGATTTCTTGAATATTAATCTTACAAGCATATAGAGAAGAACAGCGAATATTCCGCCAAGTATTGGGCCACTTACCCATGTTGAAACAATTTTAGTTAATACGTTAATATCTGTTGGGTTAGTGGTGTAGAAATTCCAACCAATAATTGCACCAACTATTGCTTGTGATGTTGAAACGGGCAAGCTCATACGGGTCATCCAGTAAACAGTAAGAGCTGCTGATAGAGCAACAGTAAATGCTGCTGCTATTGTACTCACATTTCCCAATTTACCTAAAGTATGATTTGCTCCAGCTCCTTGTATTACCGCTCCAAGTATAACAAATATACTAGCTACTATTGCAGTAGTTTTAAATTTAAGCATGCGTGTGCCAACAGCAGTACCAAAAACATTGGCTGCATCGTTGGCTCCCAGTGACCAACCTAAAAATAAACCACTTGATAGAAAAAACAAAATTATCATATGCTCATTTTCAATGCTAGAATAGAAAGTAGATCAGCTAAATGTTCTGCTTTATCAGAGACAGTTTCAATATGTAAGGTAAAATATCGCAAGTGAATTTTCTGACTTAGATCCAGATCTTTCATGTCATGAAATAGTTTGCGTTTTATATTTCTGGCAATTTTATCAGTTTCCTTTTCGTAAAAGTAAACTTTAGATAGCATATCTTTTACCTTGAGTGGTTCTCTAAAAAAACTCCGTGAAGCTGGGAAAACAGCAAGTGCTGCCTCTGTCGATGTTTCAGTTAATCTGATAAACTCACTTTTTAACTCTTTTGGAATAAATGGTAGCTCATCTTCAAATTGATACAAATTGTCTTTTGAAATATCTATTATCTCATCAAGTTTATCGAGCATTTCTTCAATGTCACTTGCATTTTGAGGAAGTATAGAATGTCGATAAAACTCATCGTCGATTTTCTTTTGTAGTTTATCGGCTTCGGCTTCCAACTTATCAATTCTTAATATTTTATCGGAAAAACTAGCGCGTTCACCAACTATATAGTTAACAACTCCCTCCTTGAATACAAGAACACCTTGCTCCACTGTATCAATAAACTGATCAATGTCGAAAATTAATTCTTTTACGTTTTTAAATAATAGGGACATAATAATTGGTTTAGAATAATAATTGCAAAGATACTTATATTCGTAAATTAAGTTTCGAATGTTGTGTAAGTGTAAAGTATAAAGAAGCATTTGTATATCTTTGTGTAAATGTAATATGCAGAATAACAGATATCTAATTGCGATAGTGTAGAGGTGCATGTAGGGTAATTAAGCGGTGGCTTTGTTGTCATATTTATAAATGTATAGTTAGAATATAGTGTTATATTGAAGAAATTGCTAATTGTTTAAATATATTTGCATAAAGTAATGTACCTTTGATTTATCAATAATTATTAAACTAAAAAATATGAAGAAAAACTACTTTTCAGTTATTGTGATGACAATTATGTTGTCATTGTTGGTAACAAGCAGCTTAAATGCCCAGCTCTACATTAACGAGTTTATGGCAAGCAATGATTCATCTTTTCCTGGCCCCCAGGGTGATTATCCTGATTGGATTGAAATTTATAATAATGGAGCAGAAGATGTAATGTTAGGAGGCTATTATATGTCAGACATACTTGATGATCCAGCCGCAATGTTTCAAATTCCGAATACCTACCCGGATTCAGTAACAGTTGCTGCGGGAGGATTTATTGTCTTCTATGCAAATAAGGGAGAAGCATCAAGTGTTATGAATTTGAACTTTAAACTAAGTGGAAGTGGGGAATCGATAGGATTATGGAATACTGAAAGTGCTATTCTTGATTCTCTGACATATGGTAATCAGGAAACTGATGTTACAATGGGAAGATATCCTGATGGAGGGGATTTCTGGGGTTTTATGAATGAAATAACACCTGGGGCGGCAAATGCTAATCCTTCTCCAAGTGTTCCTGATCTCTACATTAACGAGTTTATGGCTAGTAACGATGCCGCACTTCCTGGACCGCAAGGTGATTATCCTGACTGGATCGAAATATATAACGGAGGAGAAGAGGCTGTTATGCTTGGTGGTTATTATATGTCGGATGATCTTGCTGATCCTGAAGCGATGTATCAAATACCTAGTACTTACCCTGACTCGGTTACAGTACAACCTGGAGATTTCATTGTATTTTATGCTAATAAGGGAGAAGCATCAAGTGTTATGAATTTGAACTTTAAGCTAAGTGGCGATGGTGAGCAAATTGGTCTTTGGAATCCAGAAAGTGTATTTATGGATAGTCTTACATATGCTGTACAGTATGCTGATACATCATACGGACGATATCATAATGGCACAGAAAACTGGTATTTTATGAGTGATTATACACCTGGAGAATCAAATGTAAATCCAAATATTGGGCCTTCTGATGTTGTTCTATTTATAAATGAGTTTATGGCAAGTAATGATAATGCCGTTCCAGGGCCACAAGGAGACTTCCCTGATTGGATTGAGATTTATAATGCAGGAGAAGAGGCTGTTATGCTAGGAGGATATTTTATGTCAGATGATATTGCTGATCCTGAAGCGATGTATCAAATTCCTGATATGTACCCTGATTCAGTTACCGTTGAACCAGGAGGGTTTATTTTATTCTATGCAAATAAAGGAGAAGCAACCAGTGTGCTTAACTTAAACTTTAAACTTAGTGGTGATGGTGAAAGTATTGGTTTTTGGAATCCTGAGCAGGTATTTGTCGACAGTATTACTTATGGGCCACAAATTGCAGATACATCGTATGGGCGATTTACTGATGGTACTAACAACTGGTTTATGATGCCAGATTATACACCTGGAGAGTCAAACAGAAACCCTTCATCAATTGGTGATATTGAGGAAAATATCTCAATCTCACAAAACTATCCAAATCCATTTAGCACTGTAACAAATATTGAGTTTACTTTGGAAAATTCAGATAATGTTACTGTTAAGGTATTTGATGTAAGAGGTTCATTAATTGCTGTTTTAGCGGAGAACAACTACTCAGTCGGAACTCATAAAATAGTTTGGAATGCTTCGGATGTACCTACAGGATATTATTTCTACTCATTACAGACAAGTAATGGCATTATTACAAAGAAAGCATCAATAGTAAGATAATTTAGTTAATAGATTTAGTTCCAAAGTCCGAAGAAGGGGGTCTGAAATATGATGCTCATCTTCGGGCTTTTTTCTTTTATGTTTGTTTAGTAATTTTAAAAAGTAGCTATATTATGTACATTTCATAAAAAAGTCAGCAAGCATAAGTGTATAGAATTGTTGTTTTTTAGATCGTTAATAATCATATGATTATAGTATATGATGTAGATGTTCTTTATATTCTTAATAGATTATTATTTCAATATTCAAGTTAAATGTATAGTTTAAATATAGGGTAATTTTGAATCAATCGAGTATGTATTCGGTATTTTTGACTTATTATTTTTCTCTCATCATAAAAAACTAAAAAATCAATTAGTTAACTAAAAAGGTTACAATGAAAAAAAACTACTCTTTAATTCGCGGAATGGCAACATTGATGTTTTCATTCCTTATGTTTGCAAACCTTAGTGCCCAACTCTATATAAATGAGTTTATGGCAAGTAATGACGGTTCTTTCCCTGGTCCACAAGGTGATAATCCTGATTGGATTGAAATCTACAATGCCGGTTCTGAAGCTGTTATGCTAGGCGGCTACTATATGTCAGATATACTTGATGATCCGACAGCTATGTATCAAATCCCAAGCACCCAACCTGATTCAGTTACCGTTGATGCTGGTGATTTCATTTTGTTTTATGCAAATAAATTAGAAGCGACTAGTGTATTGAATCTTAATTTTAAGTTAAGTGCCGGTGGTGAACAAATCGGACTTTGGAATTCTTCGCAAGAATTGATTGACGAGCTTACTTATGGCGAACAAACTACAGACGTTTCATATGGACGAATGCCTGATGGAAGTGAAAATTGGCAATCATTTATTGATAACCCCATAATGGGAACTACTGCATCGCCGGGCAAGAGTAATATCACACTTAAAATAAATGAACTTCTTGCTAAAAATGACAATGGTATTGTTGATGAATTTGGTAATCATGGTGATTGGATTGAGCTATATAACTATGGTGAAACAGAAGTTGATATTACAGGAATGTTTATGTCAGATATACCAGATAACCCTACACTCTATTCTTTTAATCCAACTGTTATTCAGTCAGACGCCTATCTTTTAATTTGGTGTGATGGTACAGACGTTGACATTATTACAGTTCCGGATACACTTCATGCTGACTTTAAACTAGGAGCAGGAGGAGAGACAATTACACTTTCACTTAACAAATATACAATTATTGACAGTATTACATTTGGTGCACAAACGGCTGATATTTCATTTGGTCGGTATCCTGATGGTACTGATAATTGGGTTTATTTTACCGTTCCAACACCAAGAGAAAGTAATACAATGACAGCAGGTGCCTTAATTTCAGATGTTACACGCGAGCCCATGTTTCCTGAATTTAATGAGGAGGTTATAATAAATGCTAATGTAACATCATCAGAAACCGGCTTAGTTGTTATGCTAAAATATAGTGTAGGTCAGGGCTATATAGATGTCCAAATGCTTGATGATGGATTAAGTAATGATGGAGCTGCGGGTGATGATGTGTTTGGAGGGGCAATTCCAGCTAAGGATAAAGGTACCTATATCAATTGGTACATTGAAGCTACTGATGATGCACCTTCAATATCTTTTTATCCCACCGAAGGGGCTGCAGGTCCACTTTCATATAGAGTTACAGACTGGTCACCAATAGAAGTTAATGACACACCCTTTGCCGAACCATCAGGTTTGGCATACAATGCACAAACAGGTACTTTGTTTACGAATAATGACGGACCTTTATCAAATATTCATGAGATTTCCACATCAGCAGAACTTCTAAGCACATTAACAGTAGATGGAACGGATTTTGAAGGAATTGGTTTTAGCCTTGGTTTTGATACTATTTTTGTTGTTGAAGAAGCAAATTGGAAAGTGATAATGTATAATTTATCAGGTGATAAAATCGGCGAAATTGAAGTTGATCATACTCCAGGTAATGTTAATGGATTGGAAGGAATTACTATCGACCCTGAAACAGGTCATATATATGTTCTTGCAGAAAAGAGTAATCCTACATTAATTGAGCTTACTGTTGATGGAGTTGAACTAAACAGAATAGAGTTAGATTTCTCACCTGATGTCTCAGGAATAACAATACATCCGATTTGGAATACATTATTTATCGTGAGTGATGAAGCATCCTCTTTAAATGAAGTTACAAAAGATGGTGAATTCTTACGTTCATGGTATATACCTTTAGATCAGGCTGAAGGAGTTACTTTTGGAGAAGATGAGCATACTATGTATATGGTAGCTGACAGAGGCGGTAAACTTTATAAATTCGACTTTAATTTTGATCCATTCATACCGCCTACAAGTAGTTTATTTATCAATGAGTTTATGGCTAGCAATGATGGTGCTTTTCCTGGTCCACAAGGGGACAATCCTGATTGGATTGAAATTTTTAATGCAGGAGAAGAAGCTGTGATGTTAGGAGGATACTATATGTCAGATATTCTTGATGATCCAACTGTGCGATATCAAATCCCAGATACTTACCCTGATTCTGTTACTATTGAAGCAGGTGGTTTTATACTGCTTTATGCAAACAAAGGACAAGAAACCAGCGTGCTTAATCTTAACTTTAAATTGAGTGCAAGTGGAGAAGGCATTGGATTATGGTCGCCTGACCAGATAGTTGTTGATACTCTTACTTATGGCTCTCAGATTACTGACACATCGTATGGTCGTTATACTGATGGTACTAATAATTGGTTTATGATGCCAGATTATACACCTGGAGAATCTAATCGTAACCCTTCATCCGTTGAAGAAATTTCTGATAATGTATCAATTGCACAAAACTATCCTAACCCATTTAGTTATAAAACAAACATTCAATTTACTCTTAAAAATAGTGATAAAATTGTTGTAAAAATTTATGATATCAGAGGAACAATGGTCTCCATTATTGCCGATGATACTTATTCTGCAGGAACTCATAATATTGTATGGGATGCCTCAAACTTACAGTCAGGTTATTATTTCTATACAGTACAAACTAGTAAAGGTATTGTTGCAAATAAAGCTTCAGTTATAAGATAGTAGATTTTTTTAATTGAGAATTAAACCGGGTGTTAGTTTGCTAACATCCGGTTTTTTTGTGCCTGTGAAAATGTTGGCTCTGCTTCTTTTAACAATATCTTCTTGGATGGTTAATTGTATCTCTCATAATTGGTAGTGTAATTTATAGTTTTGATATCAAGTCGTGATATTAACATCTGTTTCAAGTTAGACTTGAATTAGGTTGATCAGATCTAATTTTAAAAATTCGAAAATATTGTAAATTCCGATTATTATGTCACAAGTTACACTTCGTTAAACGCGCGCCAGTTATTTTTTTAAATCTTAATAAAGAAGCTACTTCCTTTATGTAGGGTGCTCTCTGCCCATATAGTTCCACCTTGGGATTCGGTGAGTTCTTTACACAGAATAAGGCCTATTCCGATTCCTTTTTCCATGTTTGTGCCAGGTGTGGATTTTGCATCCTTAATATCAAATAAACCATTAAGTTTTTCCTTATCCATTCCAATACCATTATCGGAAATGGTGATTTGTATCTTAGAATTTATTTTTTTAGCTCCAATATTTATTTCACCATTGTTATGTGTAAACTTAATAGCATTTGTAAGAATATTTCTAATAATTACAAATGTCATGTTTTGATCCAAAGAGGCTTCCAAGTCATTATTAATATTAATTGAAAGGTTGATGTTTTTGGAGATTAGGCTGGTTTGTAACTTATCTACTGTATCACTAATCAAATTGTAAATATTGGTTTTGGTTGGGTTAACTGACATAGTTCTTGCTTGAGTTTTAACCCAATCGAGTAGATTCTCAAGAATCTCAATTGCATTTTGAGCTGACGTCTTACTAAATCCAATATATTCGATAATTTCTTCTTTTGTAAATTGATCATAATTATTTAGTAGCATATCTGTAAAAGAAACTACAGTACTCATTGGGCCTTTAAGGTCATGGCCAATAATTCGGAAGAAGGTGTCTTTAGCTGTATTGAGCTTGGTTAGTTCTTTGTTTTTACGATCTATCTCAAAATTTTTAGTTTTTAGCTTGTTATTTAGTTTTGTCTTTATATAGCTTATCCGGTAAAGTATTATTGCTAATAACACTACAAATAGGAACCCAATTCCCGTAAATATTATCTGACTGTTTTTCTTTTTAATTCGTTCATTTTGAACCTCATTTTTCTGAGAAAGAACTATGTACTCAAAGTCTTTTTGCTTTAACTGAAGGTAATTTATTCTCTTTTCTTTTTGTTCATTAAAAACACTGTCGCTATATATTTTGTACTCTTTGTAGAATACATATGCATTTTTATAATCACCAATACTTGCGTAGCTTTCCGACAATAATTTCGTTACATTTTGAATATCCCATTTTGCATTAATCTTTTTAGCAAGCTGATAGCTACTGCTTCCATATTCAATACTTTTATTAAAGTTACCTTCATTTTGTTCTACCAGAGCTAATCCGGCTAGTGCATAACTTATTTCCCATTTGTTTTCGTGATTGTTATAATCTATGACCTTTAGAAATTCTTCTCGTGCCCGATTAAAGTCTTTTTTGCCAATGTATATATTACCAACTAGGTTATTTATTTTGATTAGTTCATCTGCATTATTTGTAATTATATTTAACTTATGTGCGTAATTTGCATAGTATAGAGCAGAGTCATACAATCCTGAATTTTCATATATAAGACCGATATTAAAATAATTTACTGCTAGTAAAGTACTGTCGCCCAATTCTGTACAAAGAAGAACTGAGTTTTTGTGGTATTCTAATGCTTCATCTTGCATATGGAGCATATTATATATTAAACCTATAGTATTCAAACCGGTAGCTATGCCTTTTTTGCTTTTTATTGTTCTCCATATGTTAAGAGCTGTAATGAAATTCTCTAATGCATAATCATATTCTCCCTTAATATAATTTGCAGCTCCTATTTTACCATAAAGTGTGGCTTCGTTTTTATAATCATGTATTTCCACAGCAATTGGGAGAGCATCACTGTAATAGTGAATTGCTGAGTCAGGATTATTATGTTTTAACTGATCCGCCTTGATAATTAATACATTAATTTGCTCTGTTTTATGAAGGACATCCTGACTTAGGTTTTTATTTCTTGATTGTAAATCTACATCTTTGTCCTTTATATCAGATGCAAAAACCAATGAGTAAATAAATGTAATAATTAATCCTAGAAACATTTTTTTCATAAAATTTTGTACTATAGTAGCAGTGTTAAATCTGGTTTTTTTGAATCCTCTAAGATAATTAAAAAATGTATCTATATTTTTAAAATGTATTTTTTATGCAACGAATCTCTCAATTTTCTTTATTTTTGACTCCCCAATTGTAATTAACAAAAATTATGGCTTTTGTAAATTCTGTACTTAACTGGTGGATAAAAAAACGTATTCATCAAATAGATTTATTCAATAAATACCCTATTGATGTTCAGAATGAGGTTTTTAAAAAGCTGATTTCAACTGCACGAGATACAGAATGGGGTAAAAAATATGATTATAAAACAATTTGTTCAATATCCGACTTTCAATCAAGAGTACCAATAAGCTCTTATGAGGATATAAAACCAATGATTGACAGGCTTAGGAAAGGAGAACAAAATATATTATGGCCTGAAGATATTAATTGGTTTGCAAAATCATCAGGTACAACAGCTGATAAGAGCAAATTTATACCTGTAAGCCCATCCGCTCTTGAAGAATGTCATTATAAAGGCGGAAAGGATATGTTGGCGATGTACTTTAATTTATATCCTGACTCTGGATTGTTTGATGGAAAGGGTTTAGTAATGGGAGGAAGTAGAAATATCCTTGAAGTAAGTAATACCACCTATATCGAAGGCGATTTGTCAGCCATATTAATGCAAAACTTACCATTTTGGGCTCAATTTAAGCGAACTCCATCTTTAACCATAGCTCTTATGGACGAATGGGAGAATAAGCTTGAACTAATGGCTGAGTCAACTATGAATCATAATGTTACAAGTATATCAGGTGTGTCCTCATGGATGCTTGTATTGCTGCGAAAGATTCTGAAGAAATCTGGCAAACAAAATTTACATGAAGTATGGCCTAATCTGGAAGCTTTCTTTCATGGTGGGATCAATTTTGAGCCCTATAGAGAGCAATACAATGCCATAGTTATACCAGAAAAAATGGCTTACTCTGATACATATAATGCATCGGAAGGCTTTTTTGCAATTCAGGATCAAAAAGATAGTACAGACCTGTTATTGATGCTTGATTATGGTATCTATTATGAGTTTTTACCTGTATCTGATATTAGTGTTGGTAACATGGAGACAAAACAACTTTCAGATGTAGAAATTGGTGTAAATTATGCTTTAATTATTAGTACAAATGCAGGTCTTTGGCGTTATATGATTGGCGATACAGTAATGTTTACTAATACAAACCCATTTAGAATTCGCATTACAGGAAGAGTGAAGAATTTTATTAATGCAGTAGGTGAGGAGCTTATTATTGACAATGCTGAGAAAGCCCTTTCAATAGCCTGTGCTAAAACTGGTGCCACAATTACAGAATATACAGCAGCTCCATTGTTCGAAAATGATGAAGTAATGCATCAATGGTTAATAGAATTTGATAAGACTCCTGAAAGTCATGACTTTTTTAATGAGGCATTCGATAATGCATTAAAATCCCTGAACTCGGATTATGAGGCCAAACGTTACCATAACCTTGTGCTTAAGCCACCTTTAATTATTAGCCTTAAGAAAAATACATATTATAGATGGATGAAAAAGCGAAATAAATTAGGAGGGCAAAATAAAGTTCCTCGTTTATCGAGTAGCAGAGAATATGTTGATGAGATACTTAAAATGAATTAGTTTTTATAACTAACAACAATTTATATAATTTAGTAAAAAAATTTTATACAGATGCATGTAGCAATAGCGGGTAATATCGGTTCTGGAAAAACAACACTTACAAGACTAATGGCCAAGCACTTCGGCTGGAAACCTCATTATGAAGATGTTGATCATAACCCATATCTCCATAGTTTTTATGAGGATATGCAACGTTGGTCGTTCAATTTGCAAGTATATTTTCTCAATTCAAGATTCCGACAAGTGGTTGAAATTCGAAACAGTGGGAAAAACATTATTCAGGATAGAACTATTTATGAAGATGCCTATATTTTTGCTCCTAACTTGCATGAAATGAATTTAATGTCGACCCGAGATTTTGATAATTATAGTTCTCTTTTCGAATTAATGAATTCATTTATTCAACCTCCTGATTTGTTGATTTACTTAAAGGCATCTGTGTCAACACTAGTTGAGCAAATTCAAAAAAGGGGACGGGATTACGAGGAATCAATACGACTTGATTATTTAAAACTTCTTAACGAAAGGTACGAAGGGTGGATTAAAGGATATGATTCAGGTAAACTCTTAATCATTAATGTTGATGACATGGATTTCAATATTCCCGAAGATTTAAGCATTGTTATTGATAAGGTTAATGCAAATGTTCACGGCCTGTTTTAGTTCAAACAACTGATATATTAATTCGTAAAAATGAGAAGTGTTGGTATAATTCCTTCGCGCTATGCTTCAACCCGTTTCCC
>CALDOI010000296.1 GCA_937912115.1 uncultured Bacteroidota bacterium
TTATTAATATTTTCTGGAGTATTCTATTTTGTATTTGCGTTTTTCCGTGAGCAGGTTTGTACTATTGCTTGTCCTTACGGAAGACTTCAAGGGGTTCTTGTGGATAAAAAATCGATAATAGTTGGCTATGATTATAAACGTGGTGAACCACGTGGGCCAATTAACAAAAAAGGAGATATTGAAACCGGAGACTGTATCGATTGTAAAGCATGTGTAGTAGTTTGTCCAACAGGCATTGACATTAGAAATGGAACACAATTAGAGTGTATCAACTGTACCGCATGTATTGATGCGTGCGATGCTGTTATGGATAGAGTTAAAAAACCAAGAGGCCTGATAAGATATGATTCCGAGCTGGGCATTGAAACTGGCCAACATTCAATTTTTAACACTCGATCTATTGCATATTCAATCGTTCTGGTGCTGCTGATGTTCTTTGTTGGATACTTATTTATGCTACGTGGTGATTTTGAATCGACAATACTGCGTGCAAGGGGATCTCTTTTTCAGAATTACGGTACAGATAGTTTAAGCAATATCTATAATTATAATCTTGTAAATAAATCAACAGAAACTTTAAAAATAGATTACATTCTGGAATCACATAATGGTAGAATTCAACATATTCAGGAGAATGTGCCAGTTGAAGTTGGGGAAGTTGGAAAAGGAACATTTCTTGTAATAATTAGTAAGGATCAGTTGCTATCGTCGAATACTCCTGTTGTATTTGGTTTGTATAAAGATGGTACTTTAGTTGACACGTATACCAGCTCATTTGTTGGTCCCAGTGCATTGGATAGAAAATAGTTAATGACTGAAAAACACCAAGTTAAAGTATTTGTCATTCTGAATGAAATGAAGAAACTCAAATCGATTGTAATTAATAGCTAAAGATTCTTTGCATAGCCATAGGATGACAAAAATGCTTAAGTAGAAATCTCGAAAATTAGTAAAATATTTTTATGAAAACAAAATGGAACTGGGGAACTAAGCTGGCTATTTGGATAATAGTATTCATATTATTTATCCTAACTCTTGTATACATGAGTTTTAGTTATGATATTGGACTTGTTGAGAAAGATTATTATCCCAAGGGACTTAAATACCAAAACAGAATTAATGCTATTAATAATGCAAAAAACATTGATGCTGTTTATAACATATCCCAGGAGGGAGAAAATGTGATTATTGAATTGCCTGATATTCAGGCTAAAGATGTTACTATTACTTTTTTCAGACCATCGGATAATTCATTCGACAGGTTTTATAGTTGGGATATTAATGAAGGTAGCAGGATTAAGCTTCCAAAGAGAGAATTTACTGTTGGTAAATATATTGTCAAGTTTAATTGGAAGCATCTGGATAAGGATTATTATGTTGAACAAATCTATTATTTAAAATAAGCCATGTACGAATTATACATATTTGCATTAGTGACTGGCCTTGTGGGTAGCCTGCACTGTATTGGAATGTGTGGACCCATTGCCATTGCCCTGCCATTGGGAAACAAGAGCGTAACCTCGCGAATAGTAGGAGGAATAACTTATAATATCGGACGTGTTATTACCTATGCATTACTAGGGGCAATTTTCGGGTTATTGGGTCAGGGAATTGAAATGGCAGGACTGCAGCAATGGGCATCCATCCTATTAGGAATAGCATTAATATTATCAGTTGTTGCACCTGTAATTTTCAGAGGAAAAATAAAACTGGAACAATTCTTTTTTGGATATGCAGGAAAGTTAATTGCTAGTTTTAGGAAACTATTTGAAATTAGTTCTATACCCTCACTATTTCTAATAGGATTACTTAACGGGCTTCTCCCCTGCGGTTTAGTTTATGTTGCTATTGCAGGAGCAATAAATACAAACGACATATTTAGCGGAATTATTTATATGATAATTTTTGGGTTAGGTACAATTCCAATTATGCTAGCAATTCCTCTACTTGGGAATTTAATAGGTAATGCATTTCGTAAGAAGTATGGTAAAGTTGTATCTGTTTTCATAGTAATTCTTGGGGTTATTTTTATCCTCAGAGGTTTATCACTTGGTATTCCATATCTTAGCCCTCCAAAAAAAATGCTGGTACCGCACGAAAAGAGCATGAAAATGGGAGTAAAAAGTGATGATGTAGGAAAGACAAAGAGGATGAGCTGTTGTGGAAGTGATTAGTTTGTAAATCGCTTTTTTTTCAAGAAATAAGTTTTTTTTTCTTTAGTATTTGGCTTTAAATCTTTTACAAAAAGATACCTTAGAATACTTCTAAATAGAATTTCTTTAGTAGCTTTGCACCTCTAATCTTTAAATAATTAATCATGAAAAAAATAAACACAATATTTCTTAGCATACTACTAGTTATGGCTACATCTTTATCATTTGGTTCAACACCTGGTGATGACCCAGCAGCTGCAAAATATCCAAACGGAGCAAAAATATATGCAGCCAAATGTATTGCTTGTCATCAGGTTTCAGGAATGGGAATTCCAAATGCGTTTCCTCCACTAAAAGGCTCTGATTACCTCATGGCTGATAAAAAACGTGCAGTAGAACAGGTGCTTAATGGCTCACAAGAGGAAATGATAGTTAATGGAGCTACCTATGTTCTTCCTATGCCTTTTCAAGTGGATACTCACAAAGATGCTGTGGATGTTATAAATTATGTACTTAATGCTTGGGGAAACAATGGTGGAAGTTTGAAACTTGAAGATGTTAAGGATATAAAGATAGTTAGATAGTTAACAATTAATCGCTTTTTGTATGCAGATTGTTGGTAAACAATCTGCATATTTTTAAATAAGTCGTCAACTAATAAACCAGAACTCGATCATGAAAAAACTACTTGCTTTATTAACAATCGTTGCTCTTTTTACTGCATGTGAAAATAGTCAGGAAAAAAATGCTTCCACAGAAAGCACTGAAACTACGACTCAAAATAATCCAAATGTATTTGGAAATGAAATTATAATGGAAAAGGTTGCTGACTGTCGTCGCTTACCGGGTTTATTAGATTCAACTACTAGTGTAGAAATCAAGTTAATTGGAAGTATTGCCGATGTGTGTCAGGCATCCGGTTGCTGGTTAGATTTGGATATGGGTGATAACCAATTTATTCATGTAACCTTTAAAGATGAGGCTTTTGTCGTACCAAAAGATATTGCCGGTAAAACTGCAATTATTGAAGGAATAGGCACAAAAGAACTAATTTCTGTTGACATGCAAAAAAAGGCTGCTAAAAGTGAAGGTCTTAGCCAAAAGGAAATTGATGCTATTACCTCACCTATAACAGAGTATTCTATTGAAGCAACTGGTGTAACTATTAAATAGTTTTTAATTAGTAGTTGATAATCAGATAATTGGTGGACTTCATTCCATCCTTCCATTACTACATCCTTCCTTAAACTCAAAAATACATTTCGATTAATATGTTATATATCATATTTACACTCCATTATTCTATTTAGATTTAGTCTAAATTAGCCGCCGTAAACCAAATAACATATCTTATTGAAAATGAAACCCTTTTTAAACTGGAAAAGCGCTGGTTTTTTATTGATTGCATTAGTAACTACTTCTTTTAGCTTAATTGCGCAGGATGAGTTGGGAGTTTATGAGCACCTTGATGAATATATTTCGGATGATCTTATTTTTACTGATGAACTCTACAATGAAATAAACCTAAAAGAATCGATCGACAAGCCAACAATTATCTCACTTGTTTATTATGAATGTCCCGGTATTTGCAGTCCGTTGCTAAATGGACTTGCCGCAGCATTGGACAAAACTAATATTGAAATGGGTAAAGACTATCAGGTATATACAATTAGTTTTTCCCATGCCGAATCACCTCCTCTGGCGAGAAAAAAGAAAAAGACCTACCAAAAGCTTGTAAGCCATGGCGACACCGAAAATTCCTGGAAATTCTTTACAGGCGATAGCACTACCATTAGTCGCTTACTAGATGATGTAGGATTTAAAGTTAAAAAGGAAGGCAAAGAATATATTCATCCTGGTACATTGATTGTAATTAGTCCAAAAGGAAAAATAACACGATATCTATACGGCAGTACTTATTTTATGCCTTTCGATATAAAAATGGCTGTAGTAGAAGCTGCCAGCGAAAAATCGGGACCCACCATTAATAAAATGTTGAAGTTTTGCTTTAGCTACGATCCTGATGGAAAAAAGTATGTTTTAAACTTCACAAAAATATCCGGTTCAATTATATTGTTTATTGCACTTGTGCTGCTTGGCACTCTGGTTATTAGAGGTAGAAAAAAAATAAAATCACAATAACATGACAGATTCTTCAGTATCACAACCTAATTTTTTTGAAGTAAAAAAAGGGTTGTTTTCGTGGATATTCTCGCTTGATCATAAACGAATCGGCTTGTTATATCTTTATTCCGTTGGCTCATTCTTTTTAGTGGGAGCTGCTCTGGGCGTTTTAATGCGTCTTGAACTGTTTAACCCGGGTGCCGACTTAATCGAAGCTAAAACCTATAACCAGGTATTTACACTACATGGTGTAATAATGATATTCTTATTTATTATTCCAAGTATTCCGGCAGTGTTTGGTAATTTCTTTTTGCCAATAATGCTTGGCACCGACGATGTTGCATTCCCCCGATTAAACTTGTTGTCGTGGTGGTTATATGTTCTGGGTGCACTTTTTGCATTATCAACATTGGTTTTTGGAGATGGTCCTGCCGACACCGGATGGACATTTTATGCACCCTACAGCGTTAAAACCGGCACAAATGTTTCGATGTCGGTATTAGCAGCATTTATACTTGGGTTTTCATCGATATTAACCGGACTTAACTTTATTGTAACTATCCATCGATTACGTGCTCCCGGTATGGGATTTAATCAAATGCCATTATTTGCATGGGCTCTTTATGCTACTTCATGGATTCAGTTACTAGCTACTCCAATTATTGGTATTACTTTGTTAATGATTGTAGCAGAAAGGATGCTTGGTATTGGTTTGTTTGACCCATCAATTGGTGGCGACCCAATTCTTTATCAACATTTATTTTGGATCTACTCCCACCCTGCTGTATACATTATGGCACTTCCTGCCATGGGAATTGTGAGTGAAATTATACCAACTTTTGCACAACGTACAATTTTTGGATACAAGGCAATTGCCTATTCAAGTTTAGCCATTGCATTTGTGGGTTATTTTGTTTGGGGACACCATATGTTCACATCCGGAATGAGTGGCCCGGCAGCATACATATTCTCAATCCTGACATTTTTTGTTGCTATTCCAACATCTATCAAAGTATTTAACTGGCTGGCTACTATGTACAAAGGCTCAATTAATGTGCAGGTTCCCCTACTCTATGCTGTTGCTTTTATATTCAACTTTTTAATTGGCGGTTTAACCGGATTAGTTGTTGGAGCTCTAGCTGCCGATGTACATTTACATGATACATATTTTGTTGTTGGACACTTTCATTATGTGATGTTTGGTGGAACCGGATTTGCTTTTTTTGGTGCTCTTCATTATTGGTATCCAAAGATTTGGGGCAAGATGTATAATAAACTTATTGCAAATATTGCATTCGCTATCTTATTCATTGGATTTAACACTCTTTATTTTCCAATGTTAATACTTGGAATCAAAGGAATGCCACGTAGATATTATGATTACTTGCCGGAGTTTCATACTCTTAATCAAATATCTACTGTAGGATCATGGATACTAATAATAGGTTTATTATTGATGATATTTAATCTATTTAAGGGATATTTTTCAAAGCAAAAAGCTCCGGCAAATCCATGGAATGGTATTACCCTGGAATGGCAAACCCAATCACCACCAACCCTATATAATTTCGATAAGGCACCTGAGCTTGTTGAAGGTGGACCATATAATTACCCAAATGCAATGAAAGGCTAAATCTAACTATTTAAATCTCACATATATAAGATATTAAAAACAAATAATATATGGAACACTCATTTGTACTACCTAATTCGGGGCATACTTACGATGCAAAAGCATCAAAGCTTGGAATGTGGCTATTTCTATATACCGAGTTATTGTTGTTCGGAGGATTATTTATAGTTTATATGGTTTATCGGTCGTTAAACCCCGATGCCTTTCTAATGGCATCCTTAAACTTAAATGTTTGGATGGGTACAGTTAATACTGTTGTACTATTAACAAGTAGTATGACTGTTGCAATGTCGATTACAGCAATTCAGCTTGGTAATTCAAAACTATCTCTTAAGCTGCTATTGATAACCGTATTTGCGGCTGTTGTTTTTCTGGTGATAAAATATTTTGAATGGGGTGCAAAAATCGAACATGGGCTGTGGCCTGGGATGGAACACTTTGGCTCATTGTCGCATGGTGAACAATTGTATTTCTATTTATATTTCTTCATGACCGGACTTCACGGGCTGCATGTTATTGTGGGAATGATATTTATAGTTGTTGTTATGAACAAGATTAAAAAAGGATCGATTAATAAAGACAAGAATCAATTACTTGAGAACTCAGGGCTTTATTGGCATCTTGTGGATTTAATCTGGATTTATCTATTTCCATTATTCTATTTAATTCATTAAAAAAATGAGCAACAATAAACTTACAACCGATCATCATGATGATGCACCTCATATTACAAGTTATGTGGAGCATTTTGGAACATGGATAAGTCTAATCCTACTAACATTTATGACTGTCTTTATATCAGTGTTTGGGGCAGACTTAAATACGTTAACAGTTGCTACGGCATTATTTATAGCCAGTGTTAAAGCATTAGTAGTTGCATATTATTTTATGCATCTAAAGTACGATCCAAAATTATATAAAATAATGATGTTAGTTGTAATGGCATTGTTTATGGTATTTCTTATAATGCTGACAATTGATTACTTAACACGATAAAACATAATAAATGAACGCATCAAATTTCGTTGAAGGAGTTGATTTTTCAATGTATTTAATACTTAGCATTTCTGTATTTTTCCTTGTTGGAATTACAGTTGTGATGATCTATTTTCTTTTTAGATACAGCAAAAAGAACAATCCTGTTGCCACAAACATTACCCACAATACCTATTTGGAAGTTGTTTGGACAATTATTCCTACCATTCTTGTTCTAATTATGTTTTGGTATGGATGGACAGGATATAAACCAATGTTAACTGCTCCCGATGATGCAATGGAGATTGATGCTATCGGACAAATGTGGAAGTGGTCGTTTAGTTATCCCGATGGAAAAGTATCTGATTCATTGGTTATTCCAATAGACAAGCCTGTTAAGCTTAATCTTATATCAAAAGACGTACTTCACTCGTTATTCATTCCCGCATTTCGAGTCAAGCAGGATGTGGTGCCTGGCAAAGACTATATGATGTGGTTTACCGGACAAAAATTAGGAACTTATGATATATTATGTGCTGAATATTGCGGACAACTCCACTCCTATATGCTTAGTACCGTAAGTGTTGTGGAACAGGAAAACTTTGATAATTGGCTGGTAAGTTCACCTGATACATCAAACGATCATCCAGGGCTAACCCTTCTTAAAAATAATGCTTGCTTATCATGTCATACCAGAGATGGTAGCAGGCTTGTTGGACCAAGTTTCAAAAATTTGATTGGAAGAACTGAAATAATAGTTAGAGATGGAAATGAAGAAGAAATTGTGGTTGATAACCAATATATCATTAACAAAATTAAGGTGCCATCATCTGTAAGTGTTGTTGGATATCCATCTGGTTTAATGACTCCTTACGGAGAAATACTATCCGATGATGACATTAACAATATTATCGATTACATCTCAACTCTTAAATAATCCAATCTCCTAAATGAAAAAGTGGATAAGAATACTTCTGGAACTCAACAAAGTTAGAATTACAGTTGCAGTAACTTTAACAACAATGGCAGGTTATATACTTGCAAAAGGTACTGTTGATGATGAAATGATAATGCCAGTTCTTGGAATATTCATACTGGCTTGTGGCTCAGCAGCTTTAAATCATATTCAGGACAGGGATAAGGATGCTATAATGCCCCGTACCAGTAAACGACCAATTCCTTCAGGAGATTTGAGTACTTCCATGGCTTTGGTTATTGGATTGTCGGAAATTATTATTGGCTCAGCTATAATTTATTATGGAAGTGGATTTCTTGCAATGCAGTTGGGAATACTTGCTTTGATATGGTACAATGGTATTTATACTCCACTAAAACGAAAAACTGCATTTGCAGTTATTCCGGGAAGTGTTATTGGTGCAATCCCGCCCCTTGTTGGATGGGTTGCTGCCGGGGGAAGTCTTCTTGATCCAAAAGCTATGGTGCTGGGTCTATTCTTTTTTATGTGGCAGGTTCCTCATTTTTGGCTACTTATGCTTAAATATGGTAAGGAATACAATAAAGCTGGATTCCCGTCAATTACCTCCAAAATAAGCAAGCAACAAGTAAAAAATTCCACATTTCTTTGGACTGTAGCTACGGCTGTTTCTGCTTTAATGGTGGCAATGTCGGGGCTTATAAGCTTATTGATCTTTAAAATAATGATTTTGGCCGCATCAATTTGGCTAATAGTTATTTTCTCAAAACTTCTCAATCCACGAACACAAAACTTCAATCCATTCTATTATTTTATGAGGATAAACTACTTTGTTTTGATTATGATACTGTTACTTAGCATTGAGCCACTGATTAACTAAGTCTGTTCGTTTAACAAGTGGGCTTCCACGGATTCAAGTCTGTCTCCGGATCCATCTTCAAACTTTATCTTTTTTCAATCAGCATCTTTTACAATAAACACATACAAGGGGTTTAAATATGTTATATATTTGTTAAAATATTACTCTTTTCAAAGGATGGGTTTTTTACAAAGGATACTAAAATTTTACATAGATGGATTTAGAAATATGACCATAGGCAAAAAGCTGTGGTTAATAATTCTGATTAAGCTTTTCGTCATGTTTGTCATTTTAAAAATATTCTTTTTCCCCAATATTTTACAAACAAATTTTAGTACTGATGAGGAGCGTAGTAATCATGTTATAGAACAAATTACCAATATTAAATAGCCATATTATGGAGAATTTTGATTTAGCACTTGTTGATTGGTCGCGGGCTCAATTTGCATTAACTGCTATGTATCACTGGATTTTCGTGCCTCTTACGTTAGGAACGTCATTTATTGTTGCTATAATGATGAGCTTATATGTACGTACCGGTGATGAGCTATGGAAGAAAATCACAAAATTCTGGATGACTCTTTTTGGAATAAACTTCGCCATTGGTGTGGCAACAGGTATTATACTTGAGTTTGAGTTTGGAACCAACTGGTCGAATTATTCATGGTTTGTGGGGGATATTTTTGGGGCTCCCCTTGCAATTGAAGGAATACTTGCGTTTTTCCTCGAGTCAACTTTTATTGCCATACTGTTTTTTGGTTGGGGACGTGTTAGTAAAAAATTCCATCTACTATCAGCATGGCTGGTGGCCATCGGGTCAAACTTATCAGCATTATGGATACTTGTGGCAAATGCCTGGATGCAAAATCCTGTTGGTATGATATTTAACCCTGATACTGCCCGCAATGAAATGAATAATTTCTGGGATGTCCTTTTTTCACCCACTGCAATTAACAAGTTTTTGCATACCATAACCTCGGCTTATGTACTATCTGCAATTTTTGTTGTTGGGGTTAGTGCATGGTTTTTACTAAAAAATCGAAGGGTAATATTTGCTAAAAAAAGCATGTTAATTGGGGCTGTTTTTGGATTATTATCAGCCATCTTTATGTTAATGACAGGTGATGAGTCGGCACGAACAGTTTTTAGAGATCAGCCCATGAAATTTGCAGCTATGGAAGGATTATACAATGGAGAACAAAATGCCCCATTGGTTGTAGTTGGTTTTATGCAAAGAGCTCCCACAGTAGAAAATCCTAAGAGAGCTGATTTTGCCTTTAAAATTGAGATTCCCAATCTATTATCATACATGGCAGCTCTTGATCCAAATGCATTTGTACCGGGGATTAACGATCTGGTAAGAGGTAATGAGGAATATGGAATCGTTTCATATTATGAAAGAATAAAACAAGGAAAGATTGCCATAACTGCATTAGGTAATTACAAAAATGCAAAGGAAGCTGGTGATAAGAATTTAGCTTCCATTGAATTGGAAAAATTCAGAGCTAATTTTAAGTATTTTGGATATGGATATTATAATAATCCATACAATATTGTGCCCAATGTGCCGGTTACATTTTATGCATTCCACACAATGGTAGGTCTGGGAACTTTATTTTTTCTTTTATTTATTGTCATTATTTATTTCTTATTTAAAAAAGACATTCATAAAGCAAGGTGGCTCAATTATATTGCGCTTTGGGCAATTCCCCTGGCCTATATTGCACAACAGGCAGGATGGATAGTTGCAGAATTTGGACGTCAGCCATGGGTTGTGCAAGATCTAATGCCGACACTAAGTGCCGTTTCAAATATCGATCATAAAAGCGTAATTACAACTTTTGTAATTTTCGCCATTACATTTACAACATTGCTAATTGCTGAAATAAAAATTATGTTGGCACAGATTGTTAAGGAATCAAAAATAAAGGAGGATTAAGTTATGTTTGAAAATCTAAGTTACTTAACACTACAGCATTACTGGTGGGCAGTAGTCTCTCTCCTTGGTGCAATTTTGGTGTTTATGCTGTTCGTTCAGGGTGGGCAAACCTTAATTTATACTCTGGGTAAAACCGACCTCCAACGAAAAATAATAATAAACGCCCTCGGCCGCAAATGGGATTTAACATTCACGACACTTGTAACATTTGGAGGTGCTGCGTTTGCTTCATTTCCATTGTTTTATGCAACCAGTTTCGGTGGAGCTTACTGGGTATGGATGCTAATATTATTTGCCTTTATTTTTCAAGCTGTTTCGTACGAATATCGTTCCAAACCAAATAATTTCCTTGGTTCTCGTACGTATGAAACCTTCTTGTTTATCAACGGATTATTGGGAACAATACTAATAGGAACTGCAGTTGGTACATTTTTCACAGGCTCTGAATTCTCAATTAATAACATGAATAGTTCAACTTGGGAAACACCCTATCGAGGACTTGAACTCGCATTCAATTTCATGAGATATGGTACTTTTGTAAACTTATCACTTGGGTTAACAGTTTTCTTTCTATCCAGAGTACTGGCATCGATGTATTTCATTAATAGTATTGATGACACTGCAATACTAATGCGGGCGAAAAAACAATTGATGACAAATGCAATCCCTTTCTTGGCTTTCTTTTTATTTTTTCTGGCAAGTATTATAATTATTGATGGTTTTGCTTATAACCCCATTAGCGGAAAAGTTTCGCTGGAAGCTCATAAATATTTATACAATCTATGGGAAATGCCTGCTGTTGGAATAATTTTTTTGACAGGAGTAGTCGCAGTAATATTTGGAATAATAAAGGGGTATTTCTACTTTGAAAAATGTGGCGACAAAGCAATATGGATCACAGGTGGTGGGACAATTTTAACAGTTTTTGCCTTGTTTCTCATTGCTGGATTTAATAACACATGTTTTTATCCATCAACCTACGACCTACAAAGTTCATTAACAATTCAAAATGCTTCCTCATCTAATTATACGCTTGTGGCAATGTCGTATGTATCATTGATTGTACCTTTTGTAATTGCTTATATTTGGTATGCATGGTCAGCATTAAACAAAAAGAAGATAACCGAAGATGAGATGGAAAAAGACACACACGCTTATTAAAGTTAAAAGATAACACTATGTATACAACTGAAATACTTTGGCTAATTAGCTGGCCTGTTTTTATTTACGTAAGTTATAGGATTGTTTTGTTTGCTGTAAAAAAGTTCGACAAAAAACTGTCCAAATAAACTACAATATTCTGGAAGTTTTGACATAATATGGAATTCTCCACTGGTAACCTCGGGCGCACACAGGGAATCTTCATAATAAGCCTCAACCGCACTCAAAAATCCAAAACTCTGAACTCTGAACTTCAAACCCAAAACTCTAAACCCAAAACCAAAAACTCAATACCGTTTAACATCTAATTAACAACCTTTTCTAGATAAGTATTGTCATTATTGTGTAAATTAATTTACTTTTGCGCGTTAGTGAAAAAAATGTTTGGGATACCGCAACCATATCCTCCTATTAATCAGTCGTATTTAAAAGTCTACTATGAGAATTTTAACTTTCACAATTTCATTGATGATATTATTATCATCATCTAATATTGTAATTTCACAGGTATTGCATCCTGAAAAAATTACAAAAGCAGTACATTTTGATATTTCAAAACCGCTTCGATCTATTGAAGAGGTGCCATATGGAGTGCGAAAAAGAAACTGGAAAAATAAACTTGTTCCTAATAAATTCGGTATTGATGACGAATTAAAGCATCAAGAACCAATGGCCGGACCTGATCCGGTATTACAAGATAAGATTATGTATGGTGGCAGAAATCAAGGTACTGTTGGTGCTAATTTTGGTGGAGTAACAAACACATACGGTGTAGCTCCTCCTGATACCGATGGCGATGTAGGTCACGACCATTATTTCCAGATGGTGAATCAAGGCTTTGCAATATGGGATAAAAGCGGGAACTTATTATATGGCCCAGTCGACAATATCACACTTTGGGATGGTTTTACAGGTCCATGGTCAACAACCAACGATGGTGACCCGATAATAATTTATGACGAGTATGCTGACAGATGGATAGCTACCCAATTTTCGCTTCCACAAAATCCATATTTCTATGAATTAATAGCTGTATCAGTAACAAGTGATCCTTTGGGAGAATGGTATAGATATGCTTTTCAATTTGATGATATGCCTGACTATCCCAAATTTGGTGTTTGGCCTGATGGTTACTATTTTTCAACTCACCAATTTGGTAGTGGCTTTACTGCAGGTATGAGTATTTGCGATAGAGAAGCTATGCTGGTAGGTGACCCCAATGCTGAAATGATATATTTTAATATTGGCCCAAATCACTATGGTTTGCTTGCAGCTGACGCTGATGGTACAATGCAACCTCCTGCCGGGTCACCTAATTATATTGTTGATGTTGGGAATAACAGATTGAAAATGTGGGAAATTGATGTTGATTGGGATAATACACAAAACTCTTCCGTAACCCGTATCGACGACTTAATTACCGAGCCATTTTCTTCACAGAATATTAATATTGAACAACCAGGTACTGGTCAAACATTAGATGATTTAAGTGGCATGACAATGGTACGTCTACAGTATAGAAACTTTGACGATTATCAAGTTTTAGTGACAAACCATACCGTAAATGCCGGAAGTGGAAGAGCAGGTGTAAGATGGTATGAATTAAGGAATTATGGATCGGGATGGAGTATACATCAACAAAGTACTTACGCTCCTGAAGATGGAGAGAATCGTTGGATGGGTAGCGTATCAATGAACCAAAATGGTGATATTGCTGCGGGTTATTCAGTATCCAGCAGCAATACATATCCATCAATCCGTGTAGCCGGGCAATCAGCCGGTTCTCCACTTGGATTAGGAATATTTGATATTGATGAAACCAGTATATACGAGGGAACAAAATCCCAAACCGGCGTTAGCCGATGGGGCGATTATTCCTCCATGAGGGTAGACCCTAGTGATCATAACACATTCTGGTTTACAACTGAATATACTAATGGTGGATGGGGATGGAAAACTCAAATTGCCTCTTTTAACTTTGTGGCTATTCCTGTTGTAGATTTCACATCTGATGAAGTATTAATTCCTGTGGGTGAGACCATTAATTTCAGCGACCTAACGTCAGGTATTCCATCTGATTGGACATGGACTTTTGAAGGTGGAATTCCTTCAACATCAACTGAGCAAAATCCAGAAAACGTACTTTATAACGAAGAAGGTGTTTATAGTGTGAAATTAGTTAGCTCTAATTATCTTGGTATTGATTCATTGGTTAAAGAAACATATATAACTGTTAGTTCAACGGTACTTCCAAATGTTGATTTCACTTCTGATGTTAATATCTTTTGTTTTGGTGAACCAGTTAAATTCCAGGATTTAACGGCTCTCAGCCCAATTCAATGGCTGTGGTCATTTGAACCTTCTGATATTGAATATATTAATGGAACAGACGAGACTAGTCAAAACCCTGAGGTTATTTTTAATTCAAAAACGAATTATTCAGTTACTCTAACATCATGGAACTTAAACGGTTCATCCGAATTAACAAAAACCGATATGATCAACTCTGGTGGTTACACTCCTTACTTTTTAGATACTTTTGAAGACAATGGTTTTGATAATTATGGTTGGACAATTGAGAACCCAGATAGTGATGTAACCTGGGAAATGTATGAAATAGGTGGTACTACACCCGGATCGCATGCCCCAGCTGTTAATTTTAGAGATTATTTTGCAATAGCACAGCGCGATAGATTAATTTCAGCGCCTTTTAACCTCGAAGGATTAACTTCAGCACATTTAGAGTTTCAACATGCTTATGCTAAAAATACTCAGGTAATTGATTACACCGATTCATTGATTGTTTATATATCCACCAACTGTGGCGAAACATGGAATCGTATTTGGGAAGGTGGCGAAGATGGAACAGGTAATTTTGCAACTCATGAACCAACCGATTATGATTTTTTCCCTGAAGTTGAATCCGACTGGTGTATGTCGGGTTGGGGAGCAAACTGCGTGATGTTGAATATTTCGGAATATGCCGGATCATCTGATGTTAGAATTGCTTTTGAAACCTATAGTTACTTTGGTAATCCTATTTTTATCGATAATGTTGCTGTATCTCAAACTGTGGGTCAATCAGAAATTAGTCGTGCTAACGAGCAAATACGTATTTATCCTAATCCCACCGGAGGATCATTTACAATTGTATTACCTAACGAAAGCAACTACAGCAGTGTACTAGTTACTAATCACATAGGCCAGATTGTGTATAATCAAACCCTTAACACAAATAACAATCGCATCGTTATAAATGAATCCACAAATTGGAATTCAGGAGTATACTTTGTTAGACTTAACGGAGATTTTGGGTCGGCAGTTGAAAAGTTAATTATTAAATAGTTATATTTGAACTATTGATAATCGTTCATAGTAATAGCCCAATCGCCTAAAGGTTGGGCTATTTTTTTTGAAATCTTATAAGATGAATTTATTCTATTCACCAAATATTGTTGAACCCATATCTACTCTCAGTGAGGAAGAATCAAAGCACATAATACGTGTCCTAAGGAAAACGGTAGGAGATGTTGTCTTCTTTACAGATGGCAAAGGCTACAACTACAAATGTATTATTATTGATGCGAATACTAAAAAATGTGTTATTGAAATTACTGAGAAAACAATTGGTAAGGATAAGCGAGATATTATACTACAAATTGCCATAGCTCCAACAAAAAATATTACACGATACGAGTGGTTTCTTGAAAAATCAACAGAAATAGGAATTGATATCATTACGCCCATAATCTGTTACCATTCTGAAAGGAAAGAGATTAAAGTTGATAGATTAAATAAGGTTATTACTTCAGCAATTAAACAGTCTTTAAAATCCCATCATCCCAAACTCACTGAGAAAATAAAGTTTAATGTGCTGATAAAAGCTCCCTTTGATGGACAAAAATTTATTGCATACATTGATGAAGATGTGACTCTAGAGCTATCGAAAGCCTATACATCAGGTGAAAATGCCCTTGTGTTAATTGGTCCTGAGGGTGATTTTAGTCCTGAAGAAGTTACTATGGCTAAAGAAAATGGATTTATACCGGTCAGTCTTGGAAAATCAAGATTACGAACAGAAACTGCGGGAATTGTTGCATGCCATACCATTAGTTTGCTTAATGACATTTAATGATTGGATAAGGTTAGATCCTATTCCTGTAATATTATGTCTCTATCGATGCGGTAAAATAAATCAGCGGTAGAAGTTTTGTTTCTAATATATCTAACATAATGTAGTTTGAGATGTTTCACTCCATAAACTAAGTTCAACATGACAAATACAGGAGTCAATACAAGAAAGAGTATTATTTTTCGCTGAGAAAAGGATAATCCGTATATCCTTCTGAACCAACAGTATAGTACTTCTTTTTGTCTGCTTCTGCAAGTTTTGCCCCAATCATCATACGTTCCACAAAATCAGGATTAGCAATAGTTGGAACACCAAAAGCAACTAAATCAGCCCCACCATTTTTGATGATTTCATTACCCGACTCAAGAGTAAATCCTTTGTTAACCATCAAATTGCCCTTGTATATCTTTCTGTACCGGGTGGCTATATTTGGCTCAGCATAAGGAACATCACTCACATCTGTAAATGGTTCACTTAAGTGTAGATAAGCCAGTTGGTAATCATTCAATTTATTGATTAAATAATCAAATGTTGGTAGGGTTTCCTCATCAATGGTTAGGCCATGGTAATTATGGGACGATGGATTAAGCCTCACTCCTATCCTGTTTTCAGGGATATACTTTTTCATTTCATCAAGTAACTCGAACATTATCCTTGTTCTATTTTCAATGGAACCACCATATTGATCTATTCTAACATTGGAACAAGGAGCAAAAAATTGATGCAGTAAGTAACCATTTGATGAATGTATTTCCACTCCATCAAATCCTGCTTCCATTGCATTTGCAGCTCCCAAAGCAAATTCAGAAATCACATTTGAGATATCCTCCGCTGTCATTTCTTTTGGCGTAACCGATGCTTTTTCTCCTTCAGGAGTGCGGATTGGATGGTTCGGATTTATGGCAGATGGAGCAATTGGTAATTCTCCCCCAAGAAAATAAGGATGAGTTAGTCTACCAACATGCCATAATTGTATAAATATTTTGCCTCCCTCACTATGTACAGCATCTGTAACAAGTTTCCATCCCTCAACTTGAGTTCTGGAATAGATACCAGGTGTATTTACATAACCAACTCCCATGGGACTAACCTGTGATCCTTCACTGATTATCAAACCCATAGATGCCCTTTGCCGGTAATATTCAGCTATAAGTTCAGTTGGTTTATGTTCGGGATTATTTGCCCGACTCCTGGTAAGTGGAGCCATTACAATTCTGTTTCTCAGTTGAATATCACCAATTTTAATACTGTCGAATAGATTTTTTGGCATAGTAATTAGTTTTGGATATTGAGTAGTATAAGTAATTAACCTTTACAAACTATTAGTTTGAAGGATTTTTTTCAAACTGAAGCGATTAAAGATTCTTCACTTTGTTCAGGATGACAAAAAAGTTAGACGATCAAATCTGATTAAATATGAATTACCTCATCATAAGCAGCAGCAACAGCTTCCATAACTGCCTCCGACATTGTTGGATGGGGATGAATAGATTTAATAATTTCATGCCCGGTTGTTTCCAGTTTACGTGCAACAACAACCTCTGCTATCATTTCAGTTACATTTTCACCAATCATCTGGCAACCTAGCCACTCACCATATTTAGCATCGAAAACAACTTTGACAAAACCATCCTTTTTACCGGCAGCACTTGCTTTACCGGATGCAGTAAATGGGAATTTACCAACTTTAATATCGTAGCCGGCTTCCTTAGCCTGAATATCGGTCATTCCAACCGAGGCAACCTCAGGACTTGTATATGTACATGCAGGAATGTTTCCATAATCAATTGGTTCAACGTCTATCCCAGCAATCTTTTCAACACATGTAATCCCCTCATGTGAAGCAACATGTGCCAAAGCCGGACCATGCACAATATCACCAATTGCATAGTACCCGGGTATATTTGTTTGATAGAAATCATTTACCAGAACTTTGCCTTTTTCAGTTTCTATACCAACCTCTTCCAATCCAATTCCTTCCAAGTTAGTTGCTATTCCTACAGCGGAAAGTACAATATCGGCTTCAACCTCAACAATACCTTTTTTAGTCTTTATACTGACTTTACAAATATCTCCTGATGTATCAACAGTTTCAACAGATGAATCAAGCATCACTTTCATTTTGGCCTTTTTGAAAGATCGTGCTAATGCTTTAGAAACTTCCTCGTCTTCCAAAGGCACAACATTAGGCAAAAACTCAACAAGAGTAACTTCAACACCAAGGCTATTAAAGAAATAGGCAAACTCTGATCCAATAGCACCTGAACCAACAACTACCATACTCTTTGGCATTTTTTCAAGAACCAACGCTTCACGGTAACCGATGATTTTCTTTCCATCTTGTGGAAGATTTGGAAGTTCACGCGAGCGAGCTCCGGTGGCAAGAATAATGGCATCTGCATTGTAGATTTCAGTTTTGCCATCAGTAGAAACCTCAACTTTTTTACCTGGTATAACTTTACCAAATCCGGTTATTACATCAACTTTATTCTTCTTCAATAAAAATTGAACTCCTTTGCTCATACCCTCAGCAACGCCGCGGCTACGTTTTACCATTTCAGCAAGATCGGGATTAACTTCACCATCAATTTTCACACCATAATCGGCAGCATGCTTTGCATAGTTAAGTACTTGCGCACTCTTTAACAACGATTTTGTTGGAATACATCCCCAGTTAAGGCAGATGCCCCCTAGTTCCGCCTTTTCAACAATTGCAACTTTTTTTCCAAGTTGTGATGCTCTAATTGCAGCCACATATCCTCCGGGACCGCTTCCTATGATGATAATATCGTATTTCATAATTAATTTGTTAAAGAATTATTGTTTGCAAAAATAATCAAACGGATAGAAAGATTATCATTTTTAGAGGAGAATATTATAATGATTCTAAATAAGGACAAATTAGCAAATATGCTGTTAAAAAAATTAAAAACTAAACCTATAAGATAACTTTAAAAGAAAAACATTATGGGCAGTAAGCGATGAAAGTCTATCAATATTATCGCTTAAGCTAAATCTTCCATCTGGGTGGTCACCTGTTCTTCCCTGCGACCAAACCAAATATGCCGTAGACCCAGGTATATATTCCCATCTCACTACCAAGTTAGATCTAAATTCATAAAAACTAAAGTCTGGGTTTTCAAACTCAAAGGATTCAGTACCATCATTAACCGCGTACATATCATCCTCTTTATTGAAACTAATTTCATCTGCAGAATATGTATGATATTGGTCTTTAATGTTAGTTGCCATTGGATTAACAACCTTTTTAAAATCTGAGTAGTCACCTGAAAATAAGAATGGTTGCCCCCAGAACTGAATACTCAAATCCGGAGTTATGCCAACATTTATTCGTATGTCCATGCTTACAAATTCTTTATCGATGGACGATACTAAATAAGTATCACTATTGTCATGTTCAATGGTTTCAACATAAATCATGTAGTTATTTGACATACTATATGACGGTTCCACCGACAATTGAATGAAATCCAGTGGCCGATATTCTATCTCAAAACTAAAGTAACCAGATTTGCGATAATGATCATCGCCCCAATTACCGCTTGCCATCAATGACAATTTGATTTTCTTTCTATCATCGGTACCTATATTAAACCAACTATTCCAGCTTCCCGGGGCCCTTAATGCCGGCCCTCCTCTTAATTCATGTCTGTTAATATCAAATCCCTCACGGTTAATACCGGTTCCAAATCGCCAATAATTTGTGAATTGAGTGTTAACGTTAATATTTCCTCCATTGTAAAGATGCAACCCTGCAAAATCCCAGCCTGACCAAGCTGCAGCATTAAAATTTAAACTCCTAAATATTCCTAAAGGTTCCCAAATACGATAACCTGCCCATGCTATTTGATTAATAAAATCCGAAATTCTTAAATACCCCATATCGTTAAGCTCAAGTCCCGGTGATCGCCAAGTTGTCCAACCACCAAAGGACCAATGCCCACCACCTATTTTACCCCCCTCAACCGTACCTCCATGCCCACTCAAACTAGTAAGAGTTGTATCAACTTTTAAGTGCTTGGAATCTGAACGCTGAAAGTAGTGTTGTGGGGATTCCTGAATATCGGTAATGGCTTCAGCACTTCCATTAACAACACTCACTATTGCTCTTGTAGCTAAATAATATGACTTTTCATCCCAAAATTTGGTAAAATCCAAACCAGATGTATATGCTGATGTTGGCAAGAATTCTAAAGTAGAATCGTTAATAAATCTGTTTGTAGCGGTAATCATTCCTCCAACCTGAGTATTCCCATTATTAAAATCCTTTTGTATACGAGTATTGAAATAATTTGTTGTGGGTTCAGTAATCTCTTTCCTTTGTTCACCATTGAAATCGATAGTAATTTTCTCCTCTCTTGTTAAACTCTCTAATACACCAATAGACCAACCATTTTCGGTTTTCCCCGAAAGTTTAACTGCTCCAAGAATCGTTGTGAACTCAGGAGAATCAGAATATTCTTCATCCAATAGTTCAGGTTCATAATGAGGCTGTCTACCTATTCGCCGCGAATAAAAAAGATTATCACTACTAAATGGTCCATCACCTGCTGTTAAGGGATAATTATAAATGCTACTCCCTTCAACAAAAAATGGCCTTTTCTCTTCAAAAAAGGATTCAAACGCACTTAAGTTTACTTCCGAAGGATCGGCTTCAACCTGACCAAAATCAGGATTTGC
>CALDOI010000297.1 GCA_937912115.1 uncultured Bacteroidota bacterium
TTACCATAGGGAGTCTCAAACTCAATATCATCCCCAATGATATTCTTCCTAAAGCTTGCAAAATGCTCTAATAATTTACTCATCTTAATTCTGATTATTTTTGTTTAACAGATATTAATGACAACTCAATATATAAATTGAATGCATGCTATTTTTAATAGCAGATCAAACTACAAAATTAAAAATTAAACTTACATCTTCTCTCAATCTGGTATATTCATAAGTTTATTTTGTTGCAGATGTGAGACGTCTGAACCTGAAAAGATAGTGCCTAATTCAAAGGTTTACAACAAAGGCAGATGCGACAAAATTCATTTCAGTAAAACACGATATAAATTACTTCACATATTAGTATTCGTGTTTGTTAATTTTTATGATAGTAAAAACCATTCTTTGTTTTTTCAGACTGTCTCTTAATACCCATATAATAGCTCAATTGATTTTAATATATTCTCTGATTCAACGGAAGTTATATAATTAAAATCGGGATATGAAATAATTTCTAATTTTTGTGATTGCACAATAAACACCTTATTTGATAAATCATCAAAATCCAAATCTACAATATCCTGATTTGTTTGGTAAACTTTTACAAACGAACTGTATGAATAGTTGAATAGGTAAATTGATTTTTCACTTGAAAACAGATATTTATCGTTATCTATTCTACAACTATAATTTATGTTATTATCAAATATTATTGGTTCACCCAGGGTTAAATTAGTTTCAATATCAAAAGTGATGACTTGTCCTGTATTTTGTTTGTTGCAAAATAAAATCATTTTATCAGATACATCATTGTAGTACATATTTTCTGTTTCGTAATCCGTTGGAAACACTTGATATTTGCTGCCTGTTTGTTTGTAGTACGAAACCCAAACTTGTTTTTGGGAATGTCGAAGAGTGAAATCTGCCAATAAATATTTATTAGTAACACAAACATTGTTAGGAATTGTATCAGGTAAAACCAACGTGGTAAAAACTTGAAGGCCATCATTAGTTGTAAGTCCTATTATCCTGCCAATTGCAGTACTTAAATATATCATATTGTCATCTACTGTAATTCCAGTAAACTCAGGATAAGGGAGTTGAGGCATCTGAGTCCATTCCAAATTTCCATTTTCAACGTTAAATGATCTTGAAAGGTCAGGCGTTGTTGTATTAATATATAGTAACTCTGAAGATGATGAAATATCAGAATCAATGAAATCACCATTGATAATTGTGTCAAACATCTTTTCAGCCAGGCTATCATAGTGGTTAATAGTCAATCTGTTGATCGAGGATTCATCTATTAAAAAGAAACCTTTGAAAAATTTATCACTATTTTTTAACTCAATTTCTAAATAGTAATGGTGAAGCTGATAGAAATCACTCACAACAATATGAACGTAATATGGTAATTTCATGATAATGTCAGGAATAATATTTAGCTCTAATTGTACATTTCCCTGGTAGGTTGTTCCTATAGGATAAATAAAACTTTGTTCAGATAATGGTGTTAGGTTTTTATTATCAATACTAATCCTAATATACTCAATTCTAGCTGTGTGAGTAACAGTAAGATTAACATTTATAGTATCGGGAAGCAGAAATATTTGATTGTATTCAGGACTGATTATCTCAATAACCGGACTGATTACTTTTTTCTCTTTTGAACATGAATCAAAAAGAGAAAAAAGAAAAAGTACAGAAACTATTTTTACATAAGATCTCATTTCTACACAGAATGAAAATTACTGCCGAATGTAATATTTTTTTTTGTATATTTCTCACTTCAATAAATACCTATGCTATGCTTAATGACCTAAAACTCGACAATGTACTGTTTCTTGATATTGAAACAGTTTCACAAGTACCATCTTTTGGTGAATTGGATGAAAAGTTCAAATATTTGTGGGAAAAGAAAGCTGAATTATTAAAGCGGAATAAGCCTGATTCTACGGCTGATCAGCTTTATTCCAGTGCTGGAATTTATGCTGAATTTGGTAAAATTGTATGCATCTCTTGTGGATACATAAATGGTAAAGAGTTTCGCCTAAAATCTTTTTATGGTGATGATGAAAAGATATTGCTTGAAGAGTTTGCCGAACTACTGGATAAGCACTACAGCAATAGCTACAGTTTGCTATGCGCTCATAACGGTAAGGAATTTGATTTCCCTTATATTGCTCGTCGCATGCTGGTTAATGGCATTAAACTCCCTGATATAATTAATCTTGCCGGAAAAAAACCATGGGAAATACGACATCTTGATACAATGGAACTCTGGAAATTTGGAGACTATAAACATTATACTTCATTGGAATTACTTGCTGCAATCTTCAATATTCCAACGCCAAAAGATGATATCGACGGATCGATGGTAGGTCATGTGTATTGGGTTGAAAAGGAATTGGAAAGAATAGTTACCTATTGCCAGAAAGATGTAGTTACGATTGTTCAACTCCTTAGAAGATACCTGGGAATGAAATTGATTTCTGATACAGACATCGTTATTAGTTAGGCGTATTTCTTTTTCGTTGTTTTTATGACCAGACATAAGGTGAATTATTAGCAAAAATAGTTATCAACACATTATTAACCAAATGTCAATATTTGTAATTTTGGGCACATGGAAAATGTGAAAAAAGATGTAAGAAAAGCAAGCTTAACAAAAAGTAAGGATTTTACCACTCAGCAAATGGCCGAACATGGTAAAGTACAGCCTCAAGCGATTGACCTTGAGGAAGCTGTATTGGGTGCCATGATGCTTGAAAAAGATGCGGTAAGTGCTGTTATCGATATTCTTTCACCTGAAGTTTTCTATAAAGACAATCATAAAAAAATTATGGCTGCCATAGCCAGTTTGTTTGCAAAGTCGGAGCCTGTAGACATACTTACAGTTACCAATGAACTTAAAAATACTGGCGAACTTGAAATGGTAGGAGGCCCGTATTATATTACGATGTTAACCAGTCGTATCGCATCCACAGCAAATGTTGAATACCATGCGAGGATTATTCTCCAAAAACATATACAACGAGAACTAATACGTATTTCATCAGTTATTATTAAGGATGCTTTTGAAGATACTACAGATGTGTTTGATTTACTCGACAAAGCCGAACGTAATCTATTTGCTGTTTCTGAGTCAAACTTAAGACGTAATTTCGAAGATATGCCTTCATTGATAAAACAGGCAATCCTGGATATTGAAAGCGCTAAGGATTCGGATGAGCATATGCGCGGAGTTCCATCAGGATATGTTGATATTGATCGAATAACATCTGGTTGGCAGAAATCGGACCTTATAATTTTAGCTGCACGTCCCTCGATGGGTAAAACAGCCTTTGCCTTAAATATGGCACGTAATATTGCTGTTGATTTTAAAAAACCAATTGCATTCTTTTCACTCGAAATGTCATCAGTTCAGCTTGTAACAAGACTAATATCAAGTGAATCAGAAATAAAGTCGGATAAACTTAAAAGGGGTGATTTGGCAGGATACGAATGGCAACAGTTAACCGATAAGGTCTCGAATTTAGTTGAGGCAAAAATGTTTATTGATGATACACCTGCCTTATCTATTTTTGAGCTTCGTGCAAAATGCCGACGGTTAAAACAACAACACGATATTCAGATGGTTTTTGTTGATTATCTGCAATTAATGAGTGGTGGCTCCGAAAATAAAGGTAATCGTGAGCAGGAAATTAGTAATATATCACGATCGCTAAAAGCATTGGCCAAGGAACTGGATATCCCTGTTCTTGCATTATCACAGCTCAGTCGTGCTGTTGAAACCCGCCCTGGACAGGCAAAGCGACCAATACTTTCCGACTTACGTGAATCGGGAGCCATTGAGCAGGATGCCGATTTGGTTCTTTTTATTTACAGAGCCGAATACTATAAGATTGATGAATTCGAGGACGGTTCACCAACTCAAGGTGTTACGGAAATTATTATTGCAAAGCATCGAAACGGAGCTGTAGGAGATGTTAAACTTAGGTTTATTGCTGATTTCGCACGATTTGAAGACTTTTCACAAAGCAGCCAGGGTTATACTTCGGAAGATGTTAGTGCCGGAATGAAAAGTTTTCCTTCTAAAATGAATTCTATGAATGAAGATGATGATTCACCATTCTAATTTCAAATATTAATTATACTAATAAACTTCAAATATGAAATCAAAAAATCAAATTACCTTCAGTATCGTCATAGGCATGCTTTTATTTTTTATGTCGAGTGCTGTTGCCCAAAAAAGTATTCAACTTCAATATAATCTAAGTGTTGGTGATAGTTATATATTTGTGTCAGACATTGATCAGGATGTTTCATTTGAGGCTATGGGTTCAACTATGACGCTAAATCAAGACATGAGTTTTCAAATGACATCAACCGTAAAAAAGATTGAGGGTGATGAGATTATCAAGGAATTTACATTTGATAAAATAAGCATGATTCAGAAGATAATGGGGATGGAGATTGTATATGATTCGGAGGATTCTTCAACATGGAACTCAGGTATGGGAGCTGAAGTTGCAAACGAAATGAATAAGGTAATAGGAAAACCTTCAGAAATTATAATGGATAATAAAGGTAATATTACAGATATTAATATTAGTAGCGTTACTGATAACAGTGAGTTAACCAATAATTTAACCTCAGGTAGTACATATGCTGTATACCCTGATGGGAAAATCAAGATTGGTGATAGCTGGGAAAATGATATTGTTCCGCTTAAGGATAGCGAAATGAAAGTACATGTTAAATATACTTTATTGAAAACAACACGTAAGCAAGCAGTAATTGGAATTGAAGGAGTACTTACAGGTAATGAGATTCAGGGAGTTGAGATGCAGCTTAGTGGAACCACAGTTGGCGAAATGACTGTAGATAGAGCAACAGGAATGTTAATTTCATCCACAATCGACCTTGAAATGGCAATGGAAATGGAAAAAGATGGAATGAAAATCCCTACTGATATAATGACAACCTCAGTAACCAGTGCGAAAAAAGTAAATTAAACCTTAACCATTAATATAGCACAAGCTTCGGTAACTTTATTATTTGATATCAAGTTGTGCGCATATTCATGAAGTTTTTGTATATCATCTATAATAGATTTGACATCACTGTTGGAGCGAAATAGTTCAATTTCACTTTCTGATGGGAGTTTTTCAAGATTGCCAAGCTGGCCTAAGTCATTTCCTGTAAGATAGTTACTTAATTTGATGTGATCAGGTAATGCATCTACACCTATTCCAAGAGTTGTTAATGGCTTTGGTACAATGAATTTGGAATTACCTGAAGTTCTAACATAATAGTCACCACCCATGCGGCCAACTAGATCAAGTTTGTCAGGATCAATTTCACCGTTTTCGTCAAATATTTTTTCGTCCACATGAATGTAAACTATTTCACAAATAACCAGGTTTCCAGAACCTGGCTTACCACTTGTTTCAATTATTTCCCTAACCTTACATTCAAATTGTATTGGTGATTCGGCAACCCTGCGGGGTTTAATAATTTTTGAGTCCAAAGGAGTAAGGCCGGATTTTATAAATTCATCAACACCTTTTTCATATTCAGTACTGGCAAGGCTAGTTTGCTGTACCATGTCGTAAGTTACTACATTTATTACAACTTCCGGAACTTCATTTAAATTATCCAAAGTATGTTTTGTGGTATTGTCTCTGCCTCTTCTTGAAGGCGAAAATACAAGAGTGGTTGGGTTAATCCCAAATATATTGTAAAAGCTAAATGGTGCCAGATTATGATTTCCGTTTTTGTCAATTGTTGATGCAAAAGCTATGGGACGGGGGGCTATTCCTCCCTGTAATATCCTGAACAGCTTTTGACTATCATATTCGTTTGGATCGATTTGTAACATATGTTTTATTTTGAAGGGAGTATTTTAGTAACACATTCACCAAAACCTATTCTATAATTATCATTTTTGGCATAACCACGCATTGTGATAGTATCATTATCAAGGATGAATTTGCGTGCAGAGCCATCAACAAGCGTTATTGGTTTGGTTCCTTTCCAGCTAAGCTCCAACATTGACCCATAAGAATCAGGGGTAGGGCCTGAAATAGTGCCTGAACCATACATATCGCCCACATTTATATTGCATCCGTTTATCGTGTGATGCGCCAATTGCTGGTTCATGTTCCAGTACATATACTTGTAGTTAGAATTACAAATAATTGTAGGGTGTCCATTTTCAGGCGTGAGAGAAACTTCAAGATTTATATCAATATTTTTCTTTCCTGACGATTTGAGATAGGGTAGGACGGGTGGGTCTTGTACAGGCCCATCAACCATAAAAGGTTTTAATGCTTCCATCGTAACTATCCATGGTGATATTACCGAACCAAAACTTTTGCTTAAAAAAGGCCCAAGTGGCACATATTCCCATTTTTGAATATCGCGTGCTGATAAATCGTTAAAAAGTACCATTCCAAAAATATAATCATCTGTTTCATCAACAGTAATATGTTCTCCAAGTTTTGAACTTTTGCCTGTAATGAAAGCTGTTTCCAGTTCAAAATCAACTAATCTGGAAGGTCCAAATGATGGCGAGGTAGCATCATCTGCCTTAGTTTGCCCCATTGGTCTATGAATTTCAGTTCCGGAAACCACAATTGATGAGCTTCGACCATGATATCCAACGGGAATGTGTTTCCAGTTTGGTAATAATGCGTTTTCAGGATCACGAAACATTATACCCACGTTTGTTGCGTGCTCAATACTGGAATAAAAATCAGTATAATCGCCAACTTCAACAGGGAGCATCATCTCCACATCGTTAATATTGTAGAGGCAAATATTTTTTGCATCTTCATTACCCTGAAGGTCCTTATTATCATATTGAAATAATGTAGAAAGTTTGTGCCTTACTGCCGACCAAATTGGAGCACCCAGTTCCATAAAATCATTTAATACAGGAGCTAAGAAAATACCATAGTTGTCGATTTCCAATTCATCGAAGAAACCAAAGTCGGTTAACGCACTTAAATCGATAACTGTGTCACCAATTCTTGTTGCGGGACGTGGCTCTTTACCATCAGGCTTAATTATTCCAAATGGAATATTCTGAATCGGGAAGTCGCTGTTTTCAGGTACTTCAATCCATGATTTTAATGTAGGGTTATTGGCTGCTATCATTTTGTTTAATTTGGATATTATCTGTTACAGAAATTTAGTTGATTTATAAAATCTTCCCGGTACTGCAGAAAACGGAAGATTGCGAGGAAGCTTATTAAAGTGTACCTCTATTTTGTTGCTCAAGTTCAATTGCTTCAAACAAAGCCTGAAAGTTTCCTTTTCCAAATGAAATTGCATTTTTTCGTTGGATAATTTCAAAGAAAAATGTTGGACGATCTTCTACAGGTTTTGTAAATAATTGGAGTAAGTATCCTTTATCATCACGATCAATAAGGATATGATGTTTTTTTAATACTTCAATATCTTCATCAATTTCTCCAACACGGTCAACTATAGTGTCGTAATATGTATGGGGAACATGTAAGAAGTCAACACCTCTTTTACGCAATGCATCAATTGTTGCAACTATATCATTTGTTGCAAGGGCAACATGCTGAGGGCCGGGTCCAATATAAAAATCTAAATATTCTTCAACTTGTGATTTTTTCAATCCTTTTGCCGGCTCATTAATGGGGAATTTAATCCACATATTGTCGTTTGCCATTACCTTACTACGCAATGCTGTATATTCAGTTCCAATATCATTATCATCAAATGATATGAGTTGTTCAAAGCCCATAACATCACGATAATAACCTGCCACTTTGTCCATTTCGTTCCATCCTACGTTTCCTACAATATGGTCAACAAACAATAAACCAGTGTCCTCAGGTTTATATTCGGGTTGCCAGGCAATGAATCCCGGTAAGAAAGGTCCACTATAGTTTTTTCTTTCAACAAAAGTATGAACTGTATCTCCATATGTTTTTATGGATGAACGAACTACTTCGCCAAATTGGTCCGATTCGGTTCTTGGTTCAAAATCAACTTCAGCACCTTTTCCTGTCGTATCTTCAAATGACTGCTTTGCATCATCAACCCACAGTGCTATTACTTTTACTCCATCACCATGAAGCTTGTGATGTTCAGCTACTTCCGAATCAGAAGTCAGGGCTCCTGTTAATACAAAAGTGATTTTATCCTGACGAAGTACATAAGATGTCCTATCGGTTAATCCTGTTTCCAATCCGGCATAGGCAACAGGCTGAAATCCAAATGCACTTTGGTAGAAGTGTGCTGCTTGTTTTGCATTTCCAACATAGAATTCTATGTAATCAGTACCATTAATTGGCAAACATTTCAATTTACTTTCCATTTTATTTTGATTTTATTTCTTTATTTCTGTTTCTAGAATAGCCAGCTTTTGTAGTATTCTTGGTCCTCAATTTCCATAGCTGAGGTTGTTAATTTTAGTGGTTTAAATGTATCAACCATTACGGCATATTCATTAGTTTCTTTTTTACCAATACTTCTTTCAATTGCTCCCGGGTGAGGCCCGTGAGGGAGTCCCATTGGATGTAGTGTAATTTGACCTCTTTCAATATTATTCCGGCTCATGAAATCACCATCAACATAATACAATACTTCATCCGAATCAATATTGCTATGATGATAGGGTGCAGGAACAGATTCGGGGTGATAATCGTAAAGCCTTGGAACAAAAGCACATGTTACCATGGCACTTGTTTCAAATGTTTGATGAACAGGAGGTGGTTGGTGTATACGACCGGTAATAGGCTCGAAATTATATATTGAAAATGCAAAAGGGTAGAGGCATCCATCCCAACCAACTGCATCAAATGGATGTGTTTGATAGTGATATGGATATATGGTATTATTGCTCTTTATCTTGATCAAGAAGTCACCAGTTTCATCATATGTAATAAGCTTTTGCGGTGTTCTGATATCTCTTTCATGAAACGGCGAATGTTCGAGCAATTGCCCCGACTTGTTCATGTACCGTTTGGGAAATCGAAGGGGTTGATTTGATTCCACAATGAACAACCTATTGTTATTTCCATTAAAATTTAATTGATAAACTGTTCCTCTTGGAATTATCAGATGATCGCCTTCTTTAAATATTAACTCACCATAAATTGTTATAAGCGATCCACTTCCATTATGAATAAAAATCATCTCATCAGATTGAGCATTCTTGAAGAAGTAGTCAGTCATCGACAAACGTGGAGCAGCCAGAGTGATGTTTACATCATCATTGGTAAGTACAATTTTCCGACTATCAAGATAATCATCTGCCGGTTTTACCTTAGCCCCTTTGAATGCTCTGTTTTGTAGGTTTTTGTTAAGTGCAATCTTTGGAGTTACATCGATTGGTTCATCGAACTTAATAACTTTAGTTGGGGGATGGTTATGATAAATAATTGAATAAACATCCGAAAATCCTTCTGAAGAAACTAGTTCTTCTGCGTATAAGCTACCATCTGGTTTTTTGAAAACAATGTGTCTTTTATCGGGAATATTACCACGAACTTGATAATGCGGCATTTTAATTTAGATTTAATAAAAATAATTGCAAATATAGGAAAATCTTAAATATTGCAAAATTTTGAAAACGAGAAGACAACCACTGAATTAATTGTTTCTCGCAAAGGCGCAATTCAGATTTTCATCTGAACGCAAAGGTTTCATCACTTTATTTTTTTTATTGACACTGGTTTCTCCCCGCTCTACGCTAATGGTTCAAGTCTAAAGCGAGGGGTGGTGTGGGGGGACTTGGACTATTGCTTTTCTAAACCAGAACCAATAGCCCCCACTGGCGCGCATTTGCAATGTGTGACTACTATTATTACCGCTCATCATTAAATCAAGTCGATTTTTAAAAGTCCTTTTCCGTCACAATAATCTATCGCAGAACTATAACAATAATCCTCACCTCTGAATACTAAACCATTCGCCACCGGATTATTATGTATATACGACAATCGTTGTTCAAGCATGGTGTTCGAATCAAGTTCTACCGGATGATTTCCATCTTGCCATACTTTGTAATTAGTAATTCTTTTTATTTTGGAGCCAGCTTCTTTAAAGTTTCTTAATAACCTATCTTTTCTACTATCTGGCAATCTTTGTATCTCTTTAATAATTTCTTTTGAAGTAAATTTCTTAAAATCTCTTACTATATTTGATAGTTGTTCCTTACCCGAACTGCTAATTATTAAATGTAAATGACTTGACATTATACACCATGCATGTATAATCAGCCCTTTTTCAATTTGACAAAACTTTAATGAACGTAAAATAATATCACAGTATACTTTTCGTGTAAATAAATCTATCCAGTTTACAATTGTAGGAGTAATAAAATAGATGCCTTCTTCATTATGAAACTTATACTTTTCTGACATATTTCAAAAATAGAAAAAATTCATCTAGTCTGAATACTTTTATTGTGTTAAAGCACGCATTGCAAATGCGCGCTAGTAAAGGGGGTTAAAGCACGGTATATACATTGGTTAGTGGTATCCTACTTATTAGTACCCAAAAAACATTTTTTTATACTTTTTTATGGAATTATTTTTGAAAATACTGCTTGTTTATATTGAATCTGAGTAATGTGTGAGACTGATTGGGATGTTTGAAGCGTAATAATCCTACAAACTCAACATATACTGCAACGCTATATTACGCATTGGCTCTGCCTTAAGCGGACGAAGCGAATACATCCTGTTTGTTATATTTGACGAAATTAAGGATAATCTATGCCTTAACGCTATTTCATAGCTAACCCTCCCGTCGATAACAACATTACCATTATTATGGTTCTCGTAATATTTCCTGTATAGGATTGCCTGTGTTGTACCGCCGGTAGCAACAGTTGCATCTTCGAAATCAAAAATAGCTTTGTCAAGATTTTCCATCTTACTAAAATACTTAAGGCTTATTCCTGCCGAAAACCTGTCGTAGTTAAATTCAACATCCAATTTAACCGTATGCAGAAACCGGTATTTAAGAATATCCCGATTAGGGTTTACACTGGTTGTTTCGTATGAAAATTCCTTACTTCCACTTGGATTATAGTCTTTTGCAAAAACATATTCCGGTTGCAGAGTTACCGGTAATATGTAGTTATATCCAAAAAGCGTATTAATTGAAATTTTATCAGATGCTTTTATTTGTCCGGTCATTGATATATCAATACCTGTAACCTTTGATTTCCCGGTGTTTACAAACTTAAACCCGGCAATGGCGAAAGTATAGGTAGGATCCCAAAAACCAAATAAATATTCAATTGTGTTATTATATTCCTGATAGAATAATGCTACATCGATATAGCCATAATATTTTGCAAATTTAAAGCCTTGTTTAATTCCGATTTCCGAATTCCAGCTTGTTTCGGGTATCAGGTCGGGATTATCAAAAACCCCAAAGCTCCCCAATGTTGTTTTGATATACCTTTCGGTGATAGTAGGAAAACGGTACCCTTGTCCGATAGAAGCACGCAAGTATGTTTCCTGACCAAGTTTCAACGATGAACCAATCCTGAAAATTGGTTTGCTGTCTTTAATTGAATCGTTTATTTGATAATTTTCAAGTCGAACGCCAGCCGATACATTTAGAGCATTACCAATTTTTTTTTCGGCTTCCATATAAACAGAGGTATTCCATAAATAATTTGATGGTGACCCGGAAGCTTCATAAAGGTGGGCGTATGAGTGGGTATACTGACTGGTTGCTCCAATTATAAAATCGAGGTTACCTAAATTTTTGAAACTCTTTCCAAACTGGTAGTTGTTATATATGAACAATGTTTTTGTGGACTGATTATTATTAGCATCATTGTTCGCATACATCATCCTTGAGGCAAACTCATGTTTAAAACCCATATCACTATAAAAATTAACGAAGGGATCCACATAGAATGTAGTGCTATTCGAAAGCAGGACAGCCCCCGGATAAGCTCGATAGAAATTAGCTGTATCATCCAACCAGGCAAAAACAGTACTCGATTTCTCATACATCATGTTACCGTTTAACCCGAAATCCAACCCAGATATTCTTTTTGACCTATGCCTTAAATTGAAATTTAGCCGTGCTTTCCGGTTTGCCATATCACTATCAGATATTGGTATCGTATCAATAACATGAGGCCCGGGGACAGGTGCTCCCAAATAGCTTGAATTTGCCGAGAACATACCACCAACAACCAAATCGGTTTGTTTATTGCCCAGCCTTTGTGAATGCAGAAAGCTGGCTCCGGAAGTGTAATTTATACCATTCCACCACTGTTTGGCCGGGGATTGGGGAGGGGAATAGTAACCTACGTGTACCTTAATTTTGGTTTCAGGCTGAATACCGGGGTAGTTGGTACGGATATATATGGCTCCGCTTAAAGCTGATGCTCCTGAAAGTACCGATGATGCTCCTTTTACAACTTCTATCTGTTTAATGTTTTCAACCGGAATAAGCGACCAGTTTGTTTTACCTGCATCGCCTGCTGTTATAGGGATGTTGTCAATAAAAACTGCAACTTTGCTTCCCACCCCGAAAGTAAAACCACTACCACCCCTTATCTGTGGTTCTTCGTCAAGAATTGTGAGACCCGGAACCATATCAAGAATTGTTTCTACCGACTCGGTATTATGGGCATCAATTATTCTGGGACTTAATATTTCAATGGAAACAGTTTGATTTTCAATGCTTTTATCGAACTTCCCGGCTCTTATCACAATTTCATCGAAATCGGTACTGAAGGGTATCATTTCAATATTTAGCTGTGTTGTGTTTCCTGCTGTGATAATTACTTCAACAGTCTGGGTCTTCATTCCGGTATATGAAGCTACAAAAATATAATCGCCCGGAGGAAGGGATATTGAAAAGTAGCCGTTGAAATCAGTAACAGTTCCAATGGTCATGTCCTTTTTCTGAAAAATATTAACACCAACCAGTGATTCTGAGGTTTCCTTATCGGTAATCCTTCCTGAGAAAATTCCATTATTTTCACCAACGGCATATAAACTCAACACAAAAAATAATGACACAAGTATGTATCTGGTACAATAAGAAACACTGAAGAGTTTAATTTTCATTCAAAAAAACTAATGGTTGATTAATAAGTTGTTATGAGATAATTACCTATTGATTAGTACCTTTTTTGTAAATGTATTATTCGAACTTGTTGCAACTATAATATATATGCCAGATGGAACATGACTAACTTCAATTCTGTTTTTTTCTATCGATGATATATTTTGTTTATGTATTATCCGTCCATTAATATCATGTAATTCAAAAGAGTAGGGTTCTGAAGTGTTATCCTCAATCTCAACATTTAGCAAATTATTCTGAAAATAAACATTAAAGTTATTTTGGGTCAGTTCATTAACTGAACTTTCGTTATATACAAAACGAAGATCATCAAAAAGAGCAGTGCTTCCAAGAAAGGCATTTACACCATTTCCACTTGTTAAAATTGAGAGGCAATACTGAGGGTTGCTACTAGAAGAGTAAACAAACGGGATGGAAAACCTGGTCCACTCTGTTATCTGTTCAGAAGGCAATTCACGATATGCAATTGCAATATAGTTTGATTCATCACCGGGTATTCTGGTAAGGCCTGTATGGAGTACAAATTTTACAGTTCCAAAATCGCCAACAGTTGGGTTACATTTATACCAGCCTACAACACTATCAGGTCTTTCAGTTAAGGTGCTATGCCATTGGTCGTTATCAATATCAGTAAAAACATAACTTGAATCGGCAGGTAACTGAGTATGATAGCGTCCGTTTGATATAGTACCTGTTGCGATAACTAAACTACCAACATTAAATAAACTTATTGAGTAATTACCCGAATGAGCATCAGTGCTTTTTCCCCAAACAACAGGAGCCAGATTATTGTAGAAAGGGTCGTCAGAAGTTTTTATCGAGCTCCAATCGGTTGGTTCATCAACACTTGTCCCTGCATCTTCCCATAGCTCAAATCCCGGGTTTTGAATTTGCTGCTGACAGATAGTTGTACTTGTAAAGAGAAAAATTAAAAGTAACGATGTAAAAAAAGTCTTCATATAATTTATAGTTTATTTGTTTATAAATCGATATCCAATTTGAATCATGTATCTAAATCAGGTTTTTTTCATGTTTTACACATTTTTATTCGGGGTGTAAATGTAAAAAAAAAACCGGGAAAACTGCGATAAACAATTTTCCCGGTTATATGATTAACTAGGAGCAATTTCTAGAACAAGTATGAGATACCAATGTTAATACCAAGCCATGAATATGAAGGTTGGTTTTTTGTTTTAGCAGCCATATTATATTTGAAATTTATATTCATTCCGGTATTACCACTTCCAAATGGCAATACAACTCCTACTTCAGGAGCTATACCAAAATGCCAGTCTTTACCTTGAAAATAATAAATTCCCATATAATCTCTCGATTCTATGAAATATGTACCTACACCTGCACCTATATAGGGCTGTATTGTTCCTTGCGAAAAATAGTAATGCGCAGTAACCATTAGTGGCATAACATTTAAGTATCTACGATGGTAACCGTATATTTTCTTTGTCCCCTCAACAGTTGTTGACCACCCAAAATTTTCGTAAAAAACATTCCAGGCACCAATACCACCAATTGCGATACTTTCAGTAACAAATCCACGGCCTTCCATTGAAAAACCACGGAATGTGGGTTGTCCGATAAAATCTTTAGTATCTCCCATGGGAAATCCCATGTTCCAGTCAAAATTCCATATACCTCCACCCTGACCAAAGGATGAAATTCCTAATAACACTATAAAAATGCTGGTCAAAAATATTTTATTTCTTTTCATCGTTTATTTTTTTAGGGTGTTTCTAATTGGTCTTAATTTCTGGAGATAACTCAAATGCTTTATTTATTCCGCTGGTTATTCTACTATCGTTTGAGCCACTGCTAAGCACCCCATTAATACCTCCTGACCAATAGATAGGAGTTACTGTATCGTTCTTAACTACTCTGTAGTCATTTGGATCGGCCATTTCAATTAGAATTGTCCCTGTTGTGTATGAGCTATAATATGGATAACCCCAACCATAACCTGGAGGATAATATCCGGGATAACCAGGATAATAATAGTTTGCTTCGCGCGACGTGGACTTTTTCCATCCCCAACCCCAACCCCAACCGGGATAATAGGGATACCAATACCCAACAATTACATTCTTAACAGTAATAGATGCTGCTGATATTCTAATATCTGGTGTATCTTGAGTAGCTTCTATCAAACGAGTGTAGCCATAAGCTGTCATATTATCAGCTATTGTTTTGATAATTAGATCATTACTTTTAATTAATGAATGATCGGATGTGTCATCTCTAACAGCGTAAACTGTATCAGACATAAAATAGGTTTTCAATGTTTTGAAATCTACTGAATCGTAATAACCAACCATTACAATGTCTGTTTCACTAATCGAAAGATTCTCGTTAGGATAACAAGATGTTAGCATTACAATTACCGCAGGCAGTATTATTGCTGCCAACATTTTGATTTGAGAAAATGTTTTTATCATGTTAAATTTTATCGTTAGTTAATATAATACTTGTTTTGAGTGCAAATTTAGCAAAATTATTATTTAGACATATTCTAAACAATAGATACTTATTAATAGTGGTTTATTTATTCCCTCCGAATTTGAATACAGCCGATAAATAAACATTAAAGCCAAAGTAATAGACATCCATGTTGTTTTCCAGTGGTCCCTGTAGTACCCGGTTATCAGCCGAATTGAATTCAACAGGTTCGGTAAAATTGGCAATTTGCCTGACGTTTTTATCATAACCGAATGATAACTCACCACCGGCAACAAGTAGATATTTCTTTAAGAAATAAAATTGCACTCCACCGGTATAATGATAAATATTTATGTCGGTTGTATTTATTTTATTGTAATCGTCATATTGCTTATAATCAGCCTTGTTGATGTTATTGAAGTCGGTACGGAATCCGTTTAGGAACATTAGGTTTTTACTTAGTTGCCATCTGTAACCAATAGCAACATTTAAAACAGGTTTTGCAACGTCAGCAACTGAAAGCCAATCTTTATTTTTCATCTGGCTGTATATGATTTCCGATGTAATATCATCTCTTACAGGGGCATCAACCAATAAATATGGACTAATACCATTGAAGTATTCCATTGTAAAATACAGCCTGTTTTCAGATTTATTTACTTCATATATAAATCCAAATGAAACCGAAAAGGGAAATTTAATTCGGGTTTTTATGTGATCTCCGGTTTGACCATTAATTATCATATATCCCGGCATAAATTCATTGTTGTCAGGATTTGTAACATTGCTCATACTTTGGATTCTGCTTGCTTCATGACCGGCGGAAAAAATGGATAGAGACTTTGATGTGAAGTTTAGGCCAAATCTCCATTTATCGACAATATATGTAAATCCCAGTTTTGCTATAAATCTGTAATCAGTAAATTTAAGTGACTCTGAATAAGTTCCTTCTGTGACTAATCCGGGATTCGGAACACCGTTAACCCAGATTGTATCAGTGGTCGAAAATGCATTTGCCGATGTTGAAATTTGATATGACAGATATGCGGCAGATAAAAACAAACTTCCGCCAATTTTAAATCTTTCAGAAACATCGTATGATCCTGCAACCCCAAACCAATTATCAGAATATTCAAGAAAATAGGTGAAAGATGTATTATAGTTCTCCAAGCCGGGACTGCTCTTTATAACATCAATTTCCTGTGAGTTATAATAATTGATATCAAACCTCTCTTTCATCCTTGTCAGTACCGTAAATGCAAATGCAAACCTACTGTCTTTTGGACGGTAGCTATACGAAAAAAATTGCGGTTGGACATTGAAACACACATTTGTCATGTTAATTCCCGAACCCAATGCATTTTTAAAATAATATACACCCCATGTAAATAATGATGCGGCAAACGACAGGTTGGAGCCGTTTTTTATCTCAGAAATTGTGGATGGGTTAAAATATATGGAAGTATTACCACCATCTCCTGCAACTACAGCGCCTGATAATAAGGATGATTGTGAATTGAAATTTAATGACCAATAGTGGTTCATTAATTGCCCTGATGAATTAATGCTTATTGCTAATACTGATAATAAAAGAATTAATTTTAGTTTGGATTGTATGTCTTTCACAGTTCTAGTTTTTTACTAAAATAGTAAAATTAGGAGAACCAATTATAATATGCGTTTAAATATTCAAGACTAGACGGGTACAATTAATTATAAGAAAATCGGAACTTATTCAATCCCAGAAAAATACTTCATAAACTGAACGCGTTCGTATGCCGCAGGGTTTTCTGCTTTTTTCACACTCATTTTACCTCTGAATTGATCAATTGAATCAAAATTCTTTTTAATCATCCATTTTTCAATTTCATTTAGAATAATAGGTATTTCCTTAAATCCTTTTTTGTAAAGTACCGAGGCTATCTGCACCGCAGTAGCTCCAACAAGTAGCTGCTTTATGGCCGCTTCTCCATCGTGTACACCTGTTGAAGAAGCTATGTCGCAATCCACGGTTTCGCTTAACATAGCGACCCATCTTAATGATTGAGCCAAATCAGCAGGAGAACTAAATACATTTGAGCTTTTTATTTCTAAGCTATTAATGTCAATGTCGGGAGAGAAAAACCTATTGAACAAAACAAGACTTTTAATGCCTGTCCACGATAACATTTCCATTGTTTTTGCTAATCCCGAAAAATAGTAGCTAAGTTTAACAGCTATTGGAATCTTAATAATTTTACTTACTTTTTCGATTATATCAAAATAAACCTTTTCATTTTCAGCACTATTCTTCTTAGGATCCGATGGCAGAACAAAAATATTTAGCTCAAGCGCATCAGCACCAGCCTCTTCAATTTTTTTTGAAAAATTAACCCACTTATTATCACCCATGCAATTTATTGATGCGATAATTGGAATATCAACCTTACTTTTACATTCTTTAATCAGATCAAGATAGTTGGCCACATCATTTTCAGCACTATAATTTTGTATGTAATCGAGTGCTTCTGGATAATAGTTACTTGTATTTCCCAATTCGTAGGTTTGATTGGCAACCTGATTAATTTGTTCTTCAAAAAGTGACTTTAATACAACAGCTCCTGCACCTTCTTTAGCAATTTCAATTACATTTTCAACCGAGTTTGTTAAACCCGAACTCCCAACAATAATAGGGTTCTTGAGTTTTAATCCCATGTAAGTTGTTTCCAGACTTGCCATTTATTTCAATTTTAAATTTAAGTAACTTATGTGCTGTAAAAATAGCAACTTATATCTAATAATTATAGGATGTTTAGAATTAAAAATAAATCTAAATAAGGGTTATCATTTAAGCTGTGTGATTATATTTGCATATTTATGAATATAGATAAGTGATAATTGAAAAGAATCCTGATTATACAAACTGCTTCTTTAGGCGATGTGATACTTAGCACACCACTTATTGAAAAACTTCATGTTTTTTATCCAAATACAAAAATTGATTTTTTGCTTAAATATGGTTATGAGGGAGTTTTGAGAAGACATCCATATTTACACCATGTTATTGTATGGGATAAAACAGATAAGAAGTATTCTAACTTATTGGAGCTTATAAGGATTTTTAGAGAAAAGAAATATGATCTTGTTGTTAATGTTCAGCGGTTTGCCTCATCGGGTTTAATTACAGCATTGTCAGGAGCAAAAGTTAAAATTGGGTTTAATAAAAACCCACTTTCTATTTTCTTCTCAAAAAGAATTAAGCATAAAATCAGTACTGAAATTAACAGTCCACATGAAATTGAGCGTAATCTTAATTTGATTGAACATCTTACTGATAAAAGTAAATATCCTATGAGGTTATATCCTCAAAATCATGATTATGCTATGGTTTCACAGTATAAAACCAAGCGTTATATCACATTATCTCCAGGGTCACTTTGGTTTACCAAACAATTCCCGAAAGCCAAATGGGTTGAGTTCGTAGCATCAATCGACCACGATATGGTAGTATATTTGCTTGGTTCACCAAAGGAAAAGGGGTTATGTGATGAAATTATAGTAGAATCGAAACATGTTAACAGCCTTAATCTTGCAGGTAAATTAACATTTCTGGAGTCATCAGCTCTTATGAAAGATGCAGCAATGAATTACGTAAATGACTCGGCACCAATGCATATGGCCTCAGCAATGAACGCGCCGGTTGCTGCGATCTTTTGTTCAACTGTTCCCGAATTTGGTTTTGGTCCTAAATCGGATAACTCGCACATAATTCAAACCAGCGAAAAATTGGATTGTCGGCCTTGTGGATTACATGGAGTTAATAGCTGTCCGAAAAAACATTTTAATTGCTCATTAACAATTAAAAATGAGCAATTACTTAATTTATTGCAATAGAATTATTTGATGTATAATATTTTAAAAGTTATAGATACTAGTTTATGAAACTGGATGAAGAAATTGAAAAGTCGGTTGAATTATTAAAGAAAGGTAAAATAATACTTTACCCAACTGATACAATATGGGGAATAGGTTGCGATGCGACAAATGCGAAATCAATTCAAAAAATATACAAGCTAAAGGGAAGAAATGAAAATAAAGGCATGATAGTACTGCTTGATTCTCCTGAGAGACTTGATAAATATTTAAAGAAAGTTCCCCCAATTGCTTATGATCTAATTCTTAATTCTAAATCACCACTTACAATAGTTTATCCGGGAGCGAAAAACCTTGCTAAAAATATTATTGCGTCTGACGGAACAATTGCCATTAGAATAGTTAAAGATGAATATTGTACTGAAGTAATCAGATTGTTGGAAAAGCCAATAGTTTCTACTTCTGCAAATTTTTCAAATCAACCTTCTGCTACAACTTTTGAACAAATTGATGTTGGGATAAAAAAGGGTGTTGACCATGTTGTTTCTGTTTTTCAGGATAGAGTTCGGGCTATAAAGTCATCAACAATAATTAAACTCGAGGATGATGGTTCATTTTTAATACTTAGAAA
>CALDOI010000298.1 GCA_937912115.1 uncultured Bacteroidota bacterium
CGCTCTTTTGCAATTACATCAAAATTGTCAGTTGATATATTGGCCATTGCCCCTCCTCTATTTTGTGAATTATTCATCTTTCCCGACATTTTTCTGCCTTTGTAATTTGATCTATTCTCAGATTTGTTATATCTATGAGGCATATTGAATGACTTTGAGGAATCCCAAAGTAAAAGCCATTCGGGATTGGAGATTTTGTTGAACAACATATCCTTACTCATATCACCAGACTTTCCATTCATACCACTAATCCCATTGATACTGTGCAATTCCTTTATATCACTAATCCATTTTTGTTTATTTGCATCTATGAAATTCTTGTAGGCATCATTCTGCTTTGGATGAGCATCCGTAATCCTTTTAATAACTTCTCCGTAAGCATTTCCATTTGGGCAATCAGGTCTATTGCCATGTTGATTGTAGTTTCCTCTGCCTTTTCCATTTTTATTGCCTCTTGAAAATTCATTTCGACCTGCTATTAGGTTTTCTTTTATTGCTACTAATTCCTCATTTTCAGAACCAGATAGTTTTTTTAAATAGTTTTTTTGCTGTTTTTCAATAAGAGGAAATACATTTTTTTCTAAATAGTTGTGTACTTCATTTCTCGTTTTTTCGCGTGATTCACTTTGAGAAAACCCTACAGCATATATGATTAATGCCACAATTACTATTGATACCTTTTTCATGATTTTTATATTTAAATTTGATATTCACTAGTTAGACAATCTACTTTGATATATTATTCCAACAACCATGTAAAAAGACTAGATAATGTTAATCTTTTGTTAATGTGTTATTAAACAATCTGTTGGCGTTTTTTACACTTATTTTTGCATAATTAGGAAACGTCAAATTAAAGTTTAAATACCGATGTTATAAAATGTATTAGTTTAGTTGTTTTGTAAGGATATGTCGTAAAATAAGACTAATAACAAAGAATATTATTAAAAGAACACTGTCGTTAATTAATGAAAATCAAAATTATATGAAAGCTAAATTACTCAAATATGTATTTTTCTTTTTGGGGATGACTACAATAATACTATTGAATTCATGCACTTACGATAATACTGAAGACCTGTACCCACAACCACCATCATGTGATACAATTAATGTAACTTTTACAAAAGATGTATTTCCCGTTATTGATGCAAATTGCACAGTGTGCCATAGTGGTTCAGCACCTTCAGGAAATGTGAGTTTAACTAACTATGTCGATATAGTTGTTGCCGCACAAAATGGAAGTTTAATTGGCGTAATTGATCACCATGCGGGATGGTCGCCGATGCCAAAAAACGGTGCTAAACTTGATGAATGTACTATAAAAAAACTTAAGGTATGGGTAGCAGCCGGGACTCCAAATAACTAAAAATTAATATCATGAAGAATTGGTTAAAAGTAATAGGATTTGCCATTATTGTTGGCAGTATAGGATTAACCTATGCCTGGTTTTTTATTTATAACAAACCACATGATGATATAGAAAAAGCAAAACCTGATTATATTATTTCGGCAACTGAATGTTACCAACATTATGTAGCTGGTAAAAATAACGAATTAGAAAATTATACAGGAACAGTACTTCAAATTGTTGGTGTTCCTACCTCCATTGAAAAAAATGATTCGTTAGCGGTAATTGTCTTCGCTTTTGACTCAGGGATGTATGGTGATGAGGGCATTAGATGTACAATGCTACCTTCACATAACGAAAAAGCTAATAATATAAGCCTGTCTGAAAAAGTTACCATTAAAGGATACTGCTCAGGATATAATGATACAGATGTTATACTCGAACAATGCTCAATAATAAATAACAACAATTAAAAAATGAATTGAAAACATCAGGTTAACTCTTTATAAATACTAATACAAAATAACTATTCAATACTATAACAATCTAAATACAATGAAAAACACATTACTTACCATAGTTACAATCTTGGCATTCCTGTTTCAATCAAATGCTCAGCAATTTATCACAAAAAGCGGAAATATTTCTTTCTATTCTGATGGCCCACTGGAAAAAATAGAAGCTCATAATAATCAGGTTAACTCGGCATTAAACACCGAATCAGGAGATATGGTTTTTAAGGTACTTATGAAATCGTTTGTATTTGAAAAGGCTTTAATGCAGGAGCATTTTAACGAGAATTATGTTGAAAGTGATAAGTTCCCCAGTTCTACATTTAAAGGAAAAGTAGTAAATGTTAAGGAAATTGATTTCACAAAAAACGGCACTTATGATGTGGCAATTGAGGGAAAGCTAACAATTCACGGTATCACAGAAGATGTTAAGGAAAAAGGCACATTCGAAGTATCAAAAGAAGGAATACATGGAATGGCTAAGTTTGATATCGCAATTGCCGATTACAATATTAGTATCCCGGGAGCAGTAACCGGAAAAATTGCAGAAGAAATTGAAATTAGTGTTAATGTAATGCTAAAGCCATATAAAAAATAATCAAACTAAATATCATAAGATGAAAAAGAGTTTAAAAATTATATCCCTATTTTTACTTGTTGGCGCAATGTCATTATCTGCCAGTGCTCAAGATGATTTGATGGGTCTTTTTGATAATGAAAAGCCAACAACCGATTATACACAAGCAACTTTTAAAACAACCAGAATATCTCTGGGGCAATCAATAGAGAGTCCTGCAAACGGAAATCTAATCTTTGATATACAACATCATTTTGGAAGGCTAAATGGGGGTGCTTACGAGTTTTTCGGCCTTGATCAGGCAACTTTAAGATTAGGCCTGCAATATGGAATAACAGACTGGCTTACTATTGGCTATGGCCGTTCAACTCTTGAAAAAACATATGATGGGTCTGTAAAAGCAAAGATTTTCAGGCAGAGTACAGGTGAAATTAGTATGCCCTTTTCGATAAGTTATTTTGGTAACATTGGAATAAACACTTTAAAGTCGGCAGATACAAGTAGAACAATTAAATTTTCATCACGACTATCATTTACAAATCAACTATTAATTGCCCGAAAATTCAGCAGTGCTATTTCAATACAGCTAACTCCTACTTATATTCACCGCAATCTTGTGGAGAAAAAAACTGACGATAATGATGTTTGGGCACTTGGGGCAGGGGGCAGGTTCAAACTAACAAAAAGGGTGAGCCTTAATCTTGAGTATTACTATATCCTTTCTGAGCAAACTGCAAAAGACTATTACAACTCATTTACTATTGGTTTTGACATTGAAACCGGAGGACATGTTTTCCAGTTGTTTTTCACAAACTCACAGGGAATTGTTGAACAACACTTCAT
>CALDOI010000299.1 GCA_937912115.1 uncultured Bacteroidota bacterium
TACTTGCATCCAAAATACTTACTAACCCAAAGGAAGTTAGCATTGAAATATCAAAACCTGCCGAAGGAGTTTTACAAGCTGCTTATTTAACATATGACACACAGAAAACCCCTATAATCAGCAGTTTAATAATTAACAAACCTGAGCTAAAAAGTGTTTTGATATTTAGCTCAACCAAGTTAAAAGTGAATGATATTGTTCGCGACCTAAGGAAAACCGAGAAGAATATTCAAGGAATTTCGTCTGCATTGGATCAAACTAAACGCGAGGAAGTACTATCAGATTTCAGATCAAAAAAAACAAGAGTACTTGTTGCAACAGATGTACTTAGTAGAGGTATCGACATAAAAGATATTGATCTTGTAATTAATTATGATGTACCTGGCGATGCTGAAGATTATGTACACCGTATTGGACGTACAGCAAGAGCCAGCTCAACTGGTGTTGCAATAACTTTGGTGAATGAAGATGATATGTTCAAGTTTAAGCGCATTGAAGATTTCATCGAAAATGAGGTAATGAAAATACCTTTACCACATGTGTTGGGCGAAGGACCACTTTGGAATCCCAAACAACCACCTTTTGGAAATAATCGGTTTAAGGGCAAAGGTAACAAGCAGAGTGGCAAGAAGAAACCATTCTTTAGGAAGAAACCAGATAATCGAAATAAGAAAAAAGATTAGAGACAAAGCTGCCTGAAAATGGATAGTGCTATCGTTGACCAATAATTTTCTTCACATCATACATGGATTCATTTGGTATAGCAAGGGAAAGGTGGTAATGTTCTATCTCCCAATTTTTTTTTGATTTTTTCAGTACACCTGAAGCTCTACAAATACCCATGTCGGTTTCTAACAATTCATCAAACCACGCATATTGCCTGTCATCCGAAAAATAAACGTTGCGCTCGATAGTTGTAAAACTCCAGGCATCTCCAAGATCAAAATATTTTTTCGACCAAAGATAAAATTCGTCTTTAGTCCATAGCTCAGTTGCATCAGTCCCAATATATATACCATCCTGTGATATCTTATCGAAATATTTCACATCTGCAGCAGCGGCATTACTATGCCATTCATCAATAAATTGATTAACAGAAATAGTTAAAAGAGAATCGGTAGTTTGCTGTTTTTGAGCAATTACAGAATTCATCAAAAAAATCAGCACAATCAATGTATATACATTAGTATTATTCCTCATCGATAACCTTATTTGATTCTAGCCTTGCTTCAGATATTTCTTTTGAGCGCCTAATACTGGTGTTTAATTCGAACCCAACCAATATAATAAGTGAATTGTAAAACAACCATACCAGCAAAATGATTAAAGACCCAATGGATCCGTAAAGTACATTATAGTTCGAGAAATTCTCAAAGTATGCTTTCAACAATAATCCACCAACGATAAACAAACCTGTTGATAGAATAGAACCGGAAGAGAAAAATTTATAATTCCTTTTGTTTTCCTTACGCTGACCAAAATAATAAAGTATTGAAACACTTAACAATAAATTCCCAACAATTACTATCCATTGAATTATCAACAATAAAAAGAAGGTTACGCCACCAGCTAATATTTCATACTTACCCAAAGTAGTAATTATTAGTTTTCCTGAGGTAAGGAGTAACATCGATATAAATCCCAAAAATGTAATAACAGTCATTAATAGAAAAGCATAAAACTTTTGTTTCCACCATGGCCAGGTTTTAATCCTGTGATAGCTTTGATTAAACCCCTCAAGTATTGCGTCAACCCCATTTGTTGAAAAATATATTGCCATTAGAAACCCCAGTGAAAGTAGTCCGCTTTTTGGACGGCTAATAATTTCAACTAAGGTTGATTTAACCATGGAAAAGATATTGGATGGAATTACTTCATTTAGTAATTCGAGCAATTCGCCTTTAAAATTAGTAGTTGTTACGTATGGAATAAGTGTAAATAAAAACAGTATTAATGGAATAAGCGCCAAAAAGAAATTATATGCTATGGCCGCTGCTCGGTAGGTAAGCACTCCCTTGAATAATCCCCTAAAGAAAAAAACCAACACTCCATATAAAGGCATGCCATCGAATCCGGGAAGAACAATTATTTTCAGTCGGTTACCGATATTGTTACCGAGCATGTTAAATTTAAGACTTATATTATTATAGAGCTTCTTCAAAGTAAAGTATTAAACGGTTACAAGGCTTAAATCCAGACTATTAATTTGATGTGTAAGGGCACCAACAGAAATAAAATCAACTCCTGTAAGTGCAAAATCACGGATGGTATTAATGCTGATTCCGCCGGAAGCTTCGGTTTCAAATTTATGATCGATCAAATCTATAGCTTTACGTAGTTGTTCGGGGGAAAAATTATCAAGCATAATACGGTCAACACCTCCATTGTTTAACACCTCATTAAGTTCATCAAAGTTCCTTACTTCAATTTCAATTTTAAGATTCTTGTTATTTTTTTTTAGATATTTTTGAGTTGAATTTATTGCATTTACTATCCCACCTGCAAAATCAACATGATTGTCTTTAATCATGATCATATCATATAACCCAAATCGGTGATTTGTACCACCACCCAATCTAACAGCAAGCTTTTCAACTACACGATTACAGGGAGTTGTTTTTCGGGTATCGAGTAATTTTGTATTTAGACCAGCTATTTTACTTTGCACCTCATTTGTAAAAGTAGCAATACCACTCATACGTTGAATAAAATTAAGTGCTGTTCGTTCTGCTGACAATAAACTACGTGAATTACCTTCAACAATCATAACCAAATCACCAGGAACAATCGAACTTCCATCACTAATAAAAATCTTAACTACTAAATTTTTATCAACCTGTTTAAATACCATTGACGCAACTTCAACTCCGGCAATAATACCAATCTCTTTTGCAACAAGTTTTACTTTTCCATTTGCATGCTCAGGGATGATAGCCAAGGAAGTATGATCGCCATCTCCCAGATCTTCGATTAATGCCTGTGCAATTAGTTCCGATATTTTTGTTCTTTCCAGATCAGTCATTACCAAGTAATCTTTTTCAATCCATAAATTTACCTATTTGCAAAAATAGGTTAAAATCAATTCATCATGTTTTGTTGATCTTTTTTTACAAACAAGATACCATGTATTCACATCTGCAAATTTATTTTACCATTGGTAGTTTATCCAAATCACAATTCCTTAATAACATCACAATCATTACATTAACTAATGGCAACCTATAATTGAAATAATAAAAATAATTATGATCTAAAAAATAATAAGTTTAACATCTATTGTTTTTATACTTTTGGATAAAATTTACCTCTATGCGAACAATAACTACTTACGGCATCCTAATCTACTTATTGCCCTTACTAATTCTTCTTAATTCATGTGATGAACCACCCGAAGATAATGGAAAAAATTTCCAACAGAATTTATCAACCTTTACTTCAAAAATGGATGAGGTTGACAGCACCTTGGATTTAATTGACCAAATGCAGCAAGATATAAATCAGGTTGAAGAGGAAAGAGCAAGTGGGAGTATAACTGATGAAGAAGCTCTTGAAAAACTAAATTTAATCAACAATACCATAGGAAGGCAAATTGCAAAAAAGGCTAACAACCACCCACTAAACGGATTGCCAAGGTGGGCAAGGAAATTTGATTTAACCGAACCTATTGGTTTAATTTTTGACGAAGATTTCAGCCAATCGACATCTGAAGATAATGAAAATGAAGGATTTAATTCTGTTATTATGGTATATCATGGTAACTATGAATTGGCGATGAAACAAGCTGAAATCATTGCAAAAAAAGCGAATATCCCACTGAGTCAGGATTACAAGGATGCATTAAAGCTCTCAAGAGATTATGGTATCGAAACTATTAAAGGGGCTTCTTACATGAATTTTAAGATTGGAGCCGAAAATAATCCCCAATATACCATCTCAATAACCGTTGATGATGATGGTACTCTTACAATAAATGCTACTGATACTGAAGCACTTTTTAAGCAACTTGATGAGAATTAATTTTGAAAAATTGTTATGAATATTATTATAACAGGGGCGAGTAAAGGGATTGGTTGGGAACTATGCAAAAAATTCATTAAAAAGGGTAACCATAATGTTATTGGGATATCGAGAAGTTCCAAGTCTTTTGGTAATGATCCCATTTTTAAAGAGAAACGATTTTCACATCTTAAATTGGATTTATCGAATTCAAACGTAAATGAAGATATAATACCCTTTTTATCAAGCAAGTTTGACAAAATTGATATATTAATTAATAATGCCGGATTACTGATTAATAAACCATTTAAGGAATTAACCAATGAGGATTTTGATGCATTGTTTAATGTAAATGTAAAGAGTATTTTTAGACTTGTCCGCGACCTACTGCCTATTTTTAATAAGGGTGCACACATAGTAAATATTAGCAGCATGGGTGGATTTCAGGGAAGCTCCAAATTCCCGGGTCTCTCATTATATAGTGCCAGTAAAGGTGCATTGGCTATTCTGACTGAATGTATGGCGGAAGAGTTTAAGGAGAATAAAATCAGCGCAAATGCTTTGGCACTTGGAGCTGTTCAAACTGAAATGTTAGGTGCTGCTTTCCCTGGATATAAGGCTCCATTGTCTGCCAAGGAAATGGCCGAATTTATTTATGATTTTGCCATTAATGGACAAAAATATTTTAACGGTAAGATACTACCCGTATCATTATCTACGCCCTAGTATGATCTAATAGCTCTTTTTCGATCTTAAAGGTCATATAATTCTTTATTTTTGCCAATTCAATTTAGACTAGGAAATCTTGAAAAAAAATATTGTAACACATCCCGGAATAATTAAAAAAATCGAAGACAACAAGGTTGAGATTGCTATAATGGTAACATCGGGCTGTGCTTCATGCGAAATTAAAGGTGCCTGTTCGGTAAGTGATGTGGAGGAGAAATCAGTAATGGTAACTGTTGACGACGCTAATCGTTATAGCATTAATCAGCCGATCACAATCGAAATGCAACAGTCGCTTGGAACATGGGCAGTGCTGTTGGGATATGTATTCCCATTTTTAGTTTTATTTATCGGGCTTATTATTTTCATAAATATTGGAATAGATCAAGGTATTGCCGGTTTATTGTCATTATTACTTCTTTTGCCATATTACTTATCACTTTATTTCCTTAAAAATTATCTTGGAACCCGTTTTAATTACAGCATCAGACCATAATCTTTCTAAATTGATACAAATAGCTAATTTAGAGCGGTTCTAAGCTGTTATCAAAAAGCATTGATAATCAGTTACGTATTTAAGCCTATAACAATGACCATGCTTTTCACTCCTTATATACTATTGATTAATAGCACTTTATTACTATCATAACTTAATGTTGCATTTTTCACAGTATTTTTAATTATTATATTTTTGTGTTTTTTGAATTTACAACAATAAATTAAAACGGATTGCCGTGGATAATATAATAATAATTGCAATTAGCGCACTCGGCGGACTTGGCTTAATAATGGCCATCATCCTTTATTTCATAGCCAACAAATTTAAAGTTTTTGAAGATCCCAAAATTGATGAGGTTGAGGAAGCATTGCCTTCTGCCAATTGTGGTGGGTGCGGTTTTCCCGGATGTAGAGCTTATGCTGAAGCAACAGTTAAGTCCGCTAAAGAACATGGGCATCTCGAAGGATTAAACTGTCCGGTTGGAGGAAACGATGTTTCACAAGCCGTTGGCAAAATTCTTGGACTCGAGGTTGAAGCTACTGCGCCTATGATAGCGGTGATTAGATGTAATGGGTCGCATGCTAACTCCCCCGGAAAAGTTGTTTACGAAGGTGCTACATCATGTGCCTTTGCTCATGCATTGTATGCGGGTGAGGGTGGTTGTATGCATAGTTGTTTAGGTCTTGCTGATTGTGTTGACTCCTGCGATTTCGATGCAATACATATGAATCCTGAAACTGGTTTGCCGGAAGTTAATGATAAATGTACTGCTTGCGGAGCATGCGTTATAGCGTGCCCAAGAGATATTATTGAATTGAGAAAACGCGGACCAAAAGATAAGCGGATTTTTGTTTCATGTATAAATCAGGAAAAAGGTGCTCCGGCCAAAAAAAATTGTGCTACAGCATGTATTGGTTGTAGCCTTTGTTTTAAGGAATGTAAATTCGATGCAATTACAATCACAAGCTTCCTTGCATATATTGATTTTGAGAAATGTACACTTTGCAGGAAATGTGTGGATGTTTGTCCCACATCAGCAATTCACGAAATTAATTTCAAACCAAGAAAACCCAGACCTGAAAAACCTGTTGAATCACCAATTAAGGCTGAAATACAGAGTAACAATACTGAAAAAGTAGTTGCTGAGAATACTGTTGATAATAAAGATAACAAAGAATAAATCCGATATCATGGGAATATTACGAACATTTGCATTGGGAGGAATTCATCCGGCAGAAAATAAATTGTCTTCAAATGCACCTATAGAAACCTTGCCTGTTCCAAAACAGGCCATAATTCCTTTGGGTCAAAATTTAGGAGCTCCATCCAAGGCCATTGTTAAAAAAGGCGATGAAGTAAAAGTTGGGCAACTACTGGCTGAAGCAGGAGGATTTATTTCCACAAATATTCACTCCCCTGTTTCGGGCAAAGTGTTTAAGATCGACAACGCAATTGATGGGTCAGGATATAAACGTCCCTGCATTATTATAAATGTTGAAGGTGATATTTGGGATGAGAGTATTGATACTTCACCTGACATTATTTCAGAAATAGTACTTAGCCCTAAAGAGATTATTGAAAAAATAAAAAACTCTGGCATAGTTGGTTTGGGAGGCGCAACATTTCCTACATATGTAAAACTAATGCCACCTCCAGGAAAAACTGCTGAATTTTTAATTATTAATGGTGTTGAATGTGAGCCTTATCTTACTTCTGATCATCGTATGATGCTTGAAAAAGGCCAGGAAATAATTATAGGTACACGAATTTTAATGGAAGCACTTAATGTTAAAAAGGCCTTTATTGGTATCGAAAATAACAAACCAGATGCAATACGTCACATGACTGAACTTGCAAAAGCCTACGATGGAATTGAAATTCAGGCACTAAAAGTTCAATATCCTCAGGGTGGTGAGAAGCAGTTGATTAAAGCATCAGTTAACAGAGAAGTTCCATCAGGCAAACTACCAATTGAAGTTGGCTGTGTTGTTCAAAATGTGGGCACTGCTTTTGCAGTATATGAAGCTGTTCAAAAAAATAAACCATTATTTGAGCGAGTTGTTACTGTTACAGGAAAAGCTGTTAAAAAACCATCTAATTTTCTTGCCAGGATTGGAACTCCAATTAGTCAACTAATTGAAGCTGCTGAAGGTTTACCCGAAAATACAGGTAAAATTATTGGTGGTGGCCCGATGATGGGCAAAGCACTTACATCGCTTGAAATACCAGTAGTAAAAGGGTCTTCAGGCATACTCATAATGGAAAAGGAAGAATCTTCGAGAAGTATTGAAGGTCCTTGTATTAGATGTTCAAAGTGTACATACGTTTGTCCTATGGGTCTAGAACCATTCCTATTATCGAAGGCGGCAAAGCTTGCTAATTACGAAATGGCCGAAAGCGAATCTATCATGGACTGCATCGAATGTGGATCATGTCAATATGGATGCCCTGCAGCGATACCTCTGTTGGATTACCTTCGTTTAGGCAAATTAAAAGTTGGCCAGATAATGAGAAAGAGAAGTCAGAATTAATAAATATATTGATGATTGAATATTTATAATTGATTATTGTTGAAACATTTAGTTATGAATAAGGAAGAATTGAAATTAAGAACAAAAGAGTTTGCGCATAAATGTGTTAAGCTTGCTATGTTATTACCTGACAATAATTTAGGTAGGGTTATTCAATATCAATTAATAAAATGTTCAACATCAACAGCTGCAAACTATAGAGCTACATGCATCGCACAATCAAAAAAGAGCTTCATCGCCAAATTAAGTATTGTAATTGAAGAAGTAGATGAGTCTAATTTTTGGATAGAGTTTATAATTGATGAAAAACTAATAGTTAATAATGAAACCACTCAACTATTAAATGAATCTAGTGAATTAACGGCTATTTTTATGGCTTCAAGAAAAACTGCGGAAAATAATTAGCAATAATAAATAATAAATTATAGATGTCAAAGTTTACGATTTCAGGATCTCCTCACATTCAAGGGGATGAATCCACAAAAAAAATAATGTATGGTGTTGTTATCGCGATGGTGCCAACAATGCTATTCTCGATCTATTTTTTTGGCCTCGATGCGATCAGAGTTTTTCTAATTGCAATTGCAGCAAGTTTATTTTTCGAATGGATAATTCAAAAGTATCTTATAAAAGGGCCACTGACTATCAATGATGGATCGGCATTGGTAACAGCAATATTACTTGCTCTCAACCTGCCATCTAATTTACCCATATGGATGATAATTATTGGCGCTTTGGTTGCTATTGGAATGGCAAAAATGTCGTTTGGGGGGCTTGGTAAAAATGTTTTTAACCCGGCACTTGTGGCCAGGGTATTCTTACTTGTTTCTTTTCCTGTTGAGATGACTTCATGGCCAAAACCATCACCAATTACCGATGGACTTGCTGATGTAATAACAGGACCAACTCCGTTGGGAATTGTTAAAGAAGGTTTAGGTGCCAATAAAACGATGTCGGAACTTGCTCCTGAACTCCCTTCATACACTCAAGGATTAATGGGTGAGATGGGAGGCTCAATGGGTGAAGTATCAGCTTTAGCACTACTACTTGGTGGTGTATATATGCTTTGGAAAAAGATTATTACCTGGCATATACCTGTATCAATGTTACTTACCGTAGCTATTTTCTCGGGAATATTTTGGGGTGTTGACCCTGAGCATTATGCCGACCCGATATTCCATATGTTAACTGGTGGTATGTTGCTGGGTGCAATATTTATGGCTACTGATATGGTAACCTCACCAATGACTAAAGGTGGACAACTCATTTTTGGATTTGGAGTTGGATTACTAACGATTTTAATTAGAATGTGGGGAGCATATCCTGAGGGTGTATCTTTTGCCATTCTTATAATGAATGCTACTGTACCATTAATAAACAGAGGATTTAAACCTCGTAGATTCGGTGCTAAACCGGGTGTTGTTTTAACCAAATAATAAATTCTAAAGATGGCTAGTAAAAGAGAATCGAATTTCATAAACATGGTAATAACACTCTTTCTTGTGTCAGCAGTTGCTGCCCTTGCTTTAGGAGGTGTTTATACAGTTACAAAGGAGCCAATAGCATTAGCAAAAAAGAAGAAACTTGAAGCCGCTATTAAGACTGTACTGCCCGAATTCGACAGCATAAAGACTGTAAAAATAGCATTAGGAGATGGTCAGGATTCATTGGTATATTATATTGCTTCAAAAAATGACCATGTAATTGGAACTGCTATTAAAACCTATACAATGAAAGGGTTTAGCGGTAAAATTGAATTGATGGTAGGTATGCTTCAGGATGGAACTATAAATAATACTGCTGTGGTTAGCCATAAAGAAACTCCTGGATTAGGCGACAAAATGGATGTGGCAAAATCCGATTTTCCCCTACAATTTATGGGTAAAAATACTGTTAACTACGAACTTAAAGTTAACAAAGATGGTGGAGATGTGGATGCTATAACTGCTGCAACCATTAGCTCAAGAGCTTTTTGTGATGCGGTTAAAAGAGCTACTGATTCTTTTGAAAAAGATAAAGGCGAATAATAAATACTAGAACTACAATTTTATTTGTAAAAGAAAAAACTATGAGTCAAATAAAAAACTTCACAAAGGGTTTCATTAAAGAAAATCCTGTTTTTGTTCTCCTATTAGGACTTTGTCCTACCCTGGGAGTTACAACTTCTGCAATAAACGGTTTGGGTATGGGATTAGCCACAACATTTGTGCTGGTAGGCTCCAACCTAGTTGTTTCAGTAGTACGCAATGTTATTCCTGATAAAGTAAGAATTCCATCATTCATCCTGATTATAGCATCATTTGTAACTATTGTAGAGCTTGTTATGCAGGCATATCTACCTGGCTTGTTTGATGCATTAGGATTATTTATTCCTCTAATCGTTGTAAACTGTATTGTACTAGGACGTGCAGAAGCCTTTGCTTCTAAAAACAATATTGGTTCATCATTAATTGATGGATTGGGCATGGGCTTAGGTTTTTCTTTTGCCCTTACTTTATTGGGAGCTGTAAGAGAATTACTTGGTGCCGGCGCAATTTTCGGATTCAATTTAATTGATGGTGATTTAATGCTGGTATTTATACTTGCTCCCGGAGCTTTTATCGCTCTTGGGTATCTAGTTGCAATTATTAACAAATTTAATAAAGCCTAAAGCTAATTTGATATGGAATATTTTGTAATAATTATAGGATCGATATTTGTTAGTAATATTGTTCTTGCTCAGTTTTTAGGAATTTGTCCTTTTGTAGGGGTAAGTGGAAAAGTATCAACCTCACTTGGTATGGGTGGTGCAGTTCTATTTGTGCTCACGCTGGCAACGATGGTAACATGGATACTTCAGTATTATGTACTTAACCCTTTTGGTTTAGGATTTATGCAAACTATTGTTTTTATCCTTGTGAT
>CALDOI010000300.1 GCA_937912115.1 uncultured Bacteroidota bacterium
AAAACTTATTTGAAGCTGACACAACATTCACTCCTGAAGAACGTCTGAATCTGGCAATTAGTCTGATTTATATTTTTTTTGAATCAAATCCTGAAAAAGCTGATAAATATATACTTGCTGCTATAAATATTGCTAAAGAAATAAAGAATAACTCTAAGGTTATCGATTTGCAATTACAACTTGCAAGCAGTAAAAACAGACAATGTAACTATAGTTATGCCGACAGTATATACCAGATTGCCATAGCTGCAATAGACCCCATCGAATTTCCAAAGGAAAAAGCAAATATTGATTACCGTATTGCTAGTAATTATTACGATTGGAGTAAATATATTGAATCGAAGCATTACTACGAAATAGCCCTGGCTGAATTTCAATTTTTAGGTGATAAAAATGGAGTTGCCAGTTCATATATCGGACTATCTGCAATTGCATCAAATTATAGCGACTATGAGCTCGCCATTGGACTAATGAAGCGAGCACGTGATATATATATTGAAACTGATGATAGGAAAAACCTTGTTAGAACAACATTAGGACTTGGTGTAATACTTGAAAAATGGGATAAAAACGAAAGAGCTTTAGCATATTATAAACAAGCTTTACAAGAATTTGAAAATAGTAAAAATCAACTTCAGGAGATCAATATGCTGTTGCATATTGGAGATATATTATTAAAACAAAATAAATTGGATGAGGCTCTTAGCTATTTTAATAATGCCAAAAACCTGGAAAGCAAAACAGCCAATATTAAACTACGTTCCATTTGTTTTAGTAATATTGGTGAGGTTTACTTCGCAATGGAGGAATACGACACTGCCCTTTTTTACCAGCAAAAAGCGTTGGCAATAAAAAACGAAGTTGGAGACAAAAAACGAATTGCCATATCATTTTACAATATTGGAGAAATATATTTTGCTCTTCATAACACTGTCCTTGCAGAAGAATACACATATAAAAGCCTTAAGTTATCACAAGATATTAGCTTAAAGGAGTTTGAAATGAAATCATTACTATTACTTTCAAAAATCAATGAAGAGAAGTCTGAGTTTGCAAAATCATATGGATATTTAAAACAATACATTGCCATTAAGGATACGATTTTCAACAATGAGAGTCAATCGATGATAAATGAGCTAATAGTTAAATATCAGTCGGAGAAATATGAAAAGGAAAATGAGATTCTAAAACAGAAAGATTCAATTACAACACTTAAACTTGAAAGTGAAAAAGACACTAAGTTATTTGTAATTTTTTTCATGATATTTATTTTTGCTATATCAACTATCATAATATTTTTTATAGTTTTTAAATCTAATCAAAGGAAGAGAAGCTATGCAATATCAGCAAAAAAGAATAAGGAAATAACGGAACAGAAAGAAAAGTTAAGTGAGTTAAACAAGAACCTGGAATATAGTCGTGAACAATACCGAAGTATTGTGGAAAATGCAACAATAGGTATGTATCAAACTTCAAGAGACGGCACAATAATATTTGCCAATATCGGATTAGTTAATATGCTTGGATACAATAGTTTACCTGAATTAAAAGAATTAGATCTTAACAAAAATAAGAACAGGCAGGCATTTATAGATTTATTGGAAGAAAAGTACATTATTTCAGGACGAGAAGATATTTGGAACAGACGAGATGGTAGTAGCATGTTTGTAAATGAAAGTGCTTGGGTTGTACGCGATAAAAATGGCAGTATACTTCATTATGAGGGAATTGTTGAAGACATATCGAAACGTAAAGAAGCCGAACTTGCATTAAAGGAGTCTCAAGAGGAGCTTCAAAATATTAACGATATTCTACAAAAAAAGAATACTGAATTTGAGTTGGCAAAAAATCAAGCCATTGCTGCAAATGAAATTAAAAGTCAGTTTATTGCCAATGTAAGTCATGAGATAAGAACTCCGATGAATTCAATAATTGGATTTACCGAGTTGCTTTCGAAAATTATTACCGATAAAAAACACCTATCATATATTAGTGCAATAAAATCGAGTAGTAGTAGCTTACTTACTCTGATAAACGATGTATTGGATCTTTCAAAAATTCAAGCCGGAGAAATAGACATTATCTATGAGCCTGTTTCATTTAATCATATTATACAAGATATTGAACAAGTGTTTAATTTAAGGTTGAGCGAAAAAAACCTTAGTTTCGATTCTAACATAAGTGAAGAAGTTCCTAATTATGTATTTTTGGATAAAGTCAGGATAAGACAAATTCTGTTTAATTTAATCGGTAATGCTATTAAGTTTACAAATAATGGTAGTGTAATACTTGATATACAAGGAAAAACTAATAATAATAGTGTTGATTTGCTAATCTCAATTACAGATACAGGAATCGGCATCTCAAAATCGGAGCACGAAACAATTTTCGAGGCCTTTAAACAGAGCAAAAACTTCCATGAAAAGTCATCGGGAGGAACAGGTCTTGGATTAAGCATTTCGAAGAGATTGGTAGAAGTAATGGGAGGCACAATCTCTCTTGAAAGTAAAGAAGGTGAGGGCAGTAAGTTTTTAATATCAATGCCCAATGTTGAAATAGCAAGTCACGAAACACAGACTTCTCAAAAAAATATTCTTAGTTTTGATGAGATAACAATGAATAAAATATATGGTGCTCAAAATATTGATTCGAGTTATATACTATCTTTGGACGAAGAGTTACGTAATGACTTGATAATTGAATTTGAACATAAATGGGACAAATTAATAAGTAGTCGTATGATAAATGATATTGCATTATTTGGAGAAGAGCTACTGTTGTTTGCGAAAAAAAATAACGATGCATCGCTTAAGGATTATAGCGAATCCCTAATTTTCTATTCAAATAATTTCGATATTGAGAACATAAATAAACTTGTAATTGCGTTAGGAAATATTCTTAAACCTAGCCCGATTATACTATTAAAATGAAAGTGTATGATTAATAAATCGGAAAAAATATTAATTGTTGATGATGTTTCAAAAAACATTCAAATATTAGGAAATATACTATCTCAAAAAAACTTTCAAATTGCCTATGCTCAAACCGGGCAACAAGCATTGGATATTTGCAGTATACAGGATTTCGATTTAATACTTCTTGATATTATGATGCCTGGAATGGATGGATACGAAGTTTGTGAAATACTTAAATCTAATACCAAAACAAGCGAAATACCAATTATATTTTTAACAGCAAAAGCTGATATGGATAGTATAATTAAGGGGTTTGAAACCGGGGGCCAAGACTATATTACAAAACCTTTTAATGCAGCTGAACTACTTGCACGAGTAAATAATCATTTACTAATTAAACGACAAAGAGAAAGCTTAAAAGATATAAATAGTCATCTGGAATACCTTGTTAAAGAGCGAACACATGAACTTGAAACTGCTAACCATCAACTAAGCATTCTTGATCAGGCAAAAAGTAACTTTCTATCAGTTATTAGTCATGAAATACGTACTCCACTAAATGGAGTTATAGGCTTAACAGAGTTGTTGAATCAAACTAATATCAATAAGGATCAAAAAGAATATCTTACATATTTAAAAGACGTTTCGAAAAGATTAGTGAGATTTAGTGATACCGCGTTACTAATAACTACCTTAAAAATAGACAAGTATCTTCCGGAGAAATTACCCGTTTCGTTAAATAACCTTATTAATGACTCACTAAAGGATTACAAGAATAATGGTATCAGCTCAGAATTACAAATTATTACTGATCTGCCAGCCGATGATTTGCTTGTAAAAGTTGATTCTGATTTATTAAAAACCTGTTTTTTAATGATTATTGAGAACTCTGATAAATTCAGCAATGGTGATGCAAGACTAAACATATCATTGGATATTAATAAGAAAGATGTATCAATTATATTTAGCGACAATGGCCCGGGGTTTTCCAAAACGGCATTGGAAAGTTTATTTGAACTTTTTTCATCAGGCGATATTCTTCATTCTGAAGGGACTGGTTTAGGTCTGGCAGCTGCAAAATTAATACTGGATGCCCATGAAGCTAAAATTGATGTCAAAAATTTAGAAACAAAAGGGGCGCAGGTAACCATTAAGCTAAAATATATTTCAAGAAAGGACTTTTTAAACAAGTAAAGTGAAATTGCAGTTATTTTAAAAAGTCAATTCCTAAACAACTACTTTCCCCTCCCCTGCAGGACAATTAAAACAGTATAAATCAATATCTTGAAATCCATTGCAATCGACATATTCTCAAGATATAATATGTCGTAACGTAGTCTTTCAACCATTTCGTCAATATCTGATGCGTAGCCAAATTTAACTTGCCCCCACGATGTTATGCCAGGTTTTATCTTCATCAATAATCTATAGGGTGGAGCCTTTTTCACAATCTGATCAATATAATATCTGCGTTCAGGTCTGGGCCCTACTAACGACATTTCACCTTTAAGTACAGTGTAAAACTGAGGAATTTCGTCCAATCTAACCTTACGAATATACTTTCCAAAAGGTGTTATACGTGGATCCTCATCAGATGACAATTGTGGACCATCATTTTCAGCATCGTCATACATCGATCTAAACTTATGCATCATAAAAGGTACACCTCGCTTACCGATTCTTTCCTGCGAAAATAATATTGGCCCTTTTGATGACATCTTTACC
>CALDOI010000301.1 GCA_937912115.1 uncultured Bacteroidota bacterium
TGCATCTGCACCGGCATCAGCAGTGGGAGGTTGCTGAATCGTTAATACCAGATCATCTAGTGCAGGAGTGCTACACGGAGAAAGGGGATTGGCTGTTAAAGATAATGTTACACTACCTGCTATTATATCACCGGCTCCGGGGGTATAAATTGATGTAAGGGAATTCGGAGTTCCGAATGAACCATCCCCTGAAGTCGTCCATTCGATGGAGCTAAAGCTTGCTGCTGTTCCCGAAACCGTATGGTCGTCTCCTTCACATATATCAGCATTGATTCCGGCATCACATGTAGCATCAGGAATTACAGTAATGTTGACGGCGTTTGTAGTGAGCATCCCACATCCGCTTGCCGAGGACTGGTTTAAGCGGTAGTAAGTAGTTACTGCAAGAGTACCTGGTTGATAGTCAAGACTTGTAGCTCCGGTGATGTCGGTGAAAGTGACATTGTCGGACGAGCTCTGCCACTGATAAGTATAAGGTGTGTCGCCACCAGCAGGGGCTGTTCCTGTAAGCAGTGCAGGAGCAGTATTGTAACAGATGGTTTGATCATCGGTAATTGACCCAACCAGAAATTCAGGAAAGACGGTAACAGTCAACGTATTTGTTGAATTAATTGCTGTAGGAGTAAGACTGAGCTGCATGTTCGGGCGATAGTCGTATGAGCTGCCACTGGTGGTTGTGCATCCACTGGTCGAAGAACCATCATAGTGATAGTGACGGGTCATGCCAGCGTTATACGTAGAACTAACATAGGAACTGCTCGTATAGGAGTTGTTGTCGAAACAAACACTTACCAGCAGGTTGCTTACCCCATCCCATACGAAAGGGGTGGCAAATGTATGTTGTTGCCAACCGGTTCCGGGAACAGTGTATGTTCCGTCTATGAGATTGGTCATGTTGTCATCCCATGATGAAACCGTTGTGGCAGTTGTATTTTTCATGCTTACATTGAAACCATTCATGGTCTGAGAGGAGGCTGAGGTTACATCGTACGCTATCCAGCTGATCTCACCGGCGGAACCCCCAGCAGCAATAATTTCGGCTGCTGTGTAAAGCATCTGGGTACGGCTATCCATATAAAATGTGTAATACGGATAACCTTGAGTTGTAGTACCGGTGCCAAGGGTTAACGTTAGTGAAGGAGCACAGCCAGAAGTAGGATTTTGTATCATTCGGTAGTAAGTCGTCCCTGTCAGATTACCTGGTTGATAATCCAGACTGGTGGCTCCTGCTATATCAGTAAAGTTGAGGTTGTCGGTCGAGCTTTGCCATTGGTAGGAATAGGGTGCCTCACCACCTGTTGGTGCTACCCCTGTAAGTAGAGTTGGAGTGGTGTTATAACAAATACTCTGATTGTCCGCTATGGATCCAACCACAAATACTGGGTATATAGTTAGTGAAGTAATTACAGTACTATCACAACCATTAGCAGCGCCTCCAGGATAATTTTCTGTAATTTGTTGTGATGTATAGTACCATGTTCCATTGACCTGTGCACTATCGCATGCCAAAACAGTTGCTGTTTCCACAACACTATAGTTTACTGTTAAATCAAGAGTTACAACAGAGTCACATCCAACCGCATTTGATAGTATATGGGTTGCAGTATTATTACTAGAAGTATAAGTAATTCCATCAATCCATAAGTACGAGTCACAGGCTACCTGAGTGTCTGTACCTGCTGAACTGTAATTTACAGTAAGGTCGAGTGTTACAAGGCTATCACAGCCGGCAGCATTTGTTAATGTATGGGTTGCCGTATTATTACTTGCAGTATAGGTATTTCCATCAATCCAGGTATAACTGTCACAAGCCGATTGAACGTCAGTTCCTGTATTGTTTCCCGAAGAGGCAACATAACCCTTTACTACTGCTGATACGGCTCCATATGATGCTCCTTCATAGTACAAGGGCTCGGGGAATGTTGGGTAAGTAAGGCCTGAATAAATGTTATAAGAAGATGAAGTGGAATTAATTGTTGCAACTCCGTTATTTACAACATTTACCCCTGCATCAAAATAGATTCTTGCCGGTGAAGCAGGATCTGCCATAAATGCGACTTTATAACTGGAGCCACCTTCAAGCGTAAGGCTTCCGGGAGGCACTGAAATTGATACATATTCGGCAACGCCACCGGTAACTGCTATTTCACCTGATGTATATAATAAAGTAGTCCCTTCATATATGGATGCTTTTATATGACCGGCATCAGAAAGGGCATTTATATTTGCACCTAACTCCGACAGATCATAATTAACACAATTTGGCATTGTAAAAAGGAGATAGCAGAGGCGTTCATTATTTAATACCTGCCCCTGACTATTATCATCGAAGGTGACAATATCAACGGGAGGGATACCTGAAACCACATTTACAGTAAAGTCGGCTGCATTTCCATAACTATATTGAACACAAGGGTCAAGTACAGCATTCAGCCAATTAGTTCTGTAACGTAATGAATGGGGCCCTGTTGGTGCAGTGGCAGGTATGGTTATGTCGGCGGTGTATGGAACACCGGTAGTGGTACAAACTAATTCATCCACTACTAATTCACTTGCATCGAAAACATTGTTGTCATTGAAGTCGATCCACACATCAACATGATGCATTGAATAACCTGAGATTACTGTAAGTGTCACAGTCCCACCCTGGTCGACATCAGTAGACATGGCTGTGAAGTCGTGGTAATAGGCCGGTGTTCCGGAACAGGGAATGGGTTCATCAATGGTTCCGAGTTGAAAGTTCGTCAACCCGTCGCCCCAGGTACAACCTGTACTATAGGCTGGTTCGCAATACGGGGGAACCTGTGCATAAGAGCTGCTCCAAAGGAGTGCCAGGGTTAAAATTTGCAGAAAGCGTAATAATTTTTTCATGACTTTAAGATTTTATAATCAATTTTTGCATTAGTTTATTTAACTTTTTTCGTTGAATTAAAGTGCAAAAAATGCTGCGACGCATTAAAAAACATATTAATCCACCAACAAAAATATAATGGTGAAATACAAATTAACAGGGAAATGTTCTGAACAACACCTATAATGTTCTGAACAACCACATTGTGTTATAAAAGTCTAAAACGGAGAAGAAGGGATTGCGGGGATGTTGATGTTATTGGATTATTAGGTTGTCAGAGTATTGGGGGTATAGGGATAAGGGTATAGGGTTGTCGAAGTTTTCAGGTTTTCAACATTGATAACGTGAAAACATGACAACCAGGATAACATTTTTTTTACTCATTAATTCAAACCCGCAAATTTGAAAGGTTTTGCTTCCACAAACTTATCCATAACATTGCCGGCATACATATTATCGTTTCCAATAACCAGCATTCTGGATTTTGTGTCCCTGCCAAAATCAATGCCTTTCATATCCACCCAAAAAGTGTTTGGTGTTAATACCGTTTCAAAGTAATATACCAGGTTTTTTTGATCGGAAACTGAGCGCCACCGGGTGGAAGAAATATTGGGTTCTGCTTCTGATGTAATTCCAAAAGGAACTGAGCAATTTCTGATGACACTAAATACACTCGCCACGGCCACCCTGGTATTATCCGTTTGGGGAATGGCTTTGATATAATAAGATGCCCTTACAAAACGGTCAGCAGCGCGGTTAGTTCCCGGTAGCATAATAGTTCCCGGGATACCTTCCCAGTATGTGTTAATTGCAAGTTGTTTTTCAAAAACTGGTGAGTTTGTCATTACCTGGTACGACCTGTTGTGATGGATAACCAGCTCACCATCGATATATTCAAAAATTGCATTATCCCCTGTTGCATCCGAAATGGATAGGTGAAGGGTGGTAAATTTATCTGTTCCGGGGATGTATGCCGAAGCCACTACAAACGATTCTTTTTCCAGCGCAGCGACCGCTTCATTTACAGTGGCAAAATTATCCAGGACATATTGAGCCCAGGCCGCGATGGAGAGTCCTTTTTTGTTTCCCAAGGTATCAAATGCAGGATACTTGGATTCGGCTAACCACAACATATTGGCTACCAGACCCTTTTCATTCATTCCATCGGATACAGCAATATCCCATGAGCTGGCCACTACACTACCATATTTTGAAGTCCATGAAATTGAATTGCGCCCAACTTCGCCATTCCGTTGCATTCCCTGTGGAAAAATCCAAAGGTTCGCGGGAATTTCATCTTTCCAGTCCATGGAGCGGGCGGTGATGTAGGTGCCGTCCGGACCGTGATAAACAACCCGGGTACAGGCTTTGGCATTGTTTATAGGTAATTGTGTGACTAAAAACAATGCGAAAAATAGAAAAGATAGTTTAAATTGGATTTTCATGATAGTTAATTTTTAAAGAGATTGAAACTGGCATAAAGATAGATAAAAAAATTCCTATGCAGATTCAGAAAATTAGTTTGAATTGCATAGGAATATCATCAACCAAACATTACTAATCTGAACATTTTTGCTCTGGAAGCGAAAAAGTGTACTGACTTAATGGGATGTTAGTATCACCAGTAGCTGCATTAAGTATTAAGAGACCTTGAAGATTTGCAGAGCCGACAGCAGATTCATTATAAGGGACAATCCAATACCAATTTACGGGATAGCTAATATAGTCGGCAGGCTGTTGATTCCAGCCAATTTCAACACTCACAAAACCAGTTGAGATATTTGAATCATTATTAAATGCTGAATTCGGAATACTTTTTCCCCATGTATGGTTGTATGATGCCGTGGCAGAGAAACTCACTGTGGGGCCGACTATGTTAAAGCTAACCCCTGCCGTGAAGGATAATCCAATCGAATTTGATACAGTCTCCGTTGATGTAGTTGTGGCAGGCTGTACCTCAAATACTTCTATTGTAGGGGCATATCCAGTGTCTTCTGTAAAATTGATGCCACCAGTTTGCAGGCTCACTGTATTCTCCATATTCGTAGGGTTAACTGCTATCTGGAAATCATTTACCAAAAACCAGCCATTATCAGCACATGAATAGATCGCTTGAACAGTTCCTGTTACTTGAACAGTTGCACCATCAAAACTACACTGGTGCGTATTCTCAAACATCATGGCTAAGCTATCTAAATTTTGAGCTGTATTTATCCCTTTCAGTTGATATTGGTTACTTTCATCCAATGCTTTCGTTACCCAGTCTAAAAATAATTGAACCGAAAAATCAAGTTCACCTGCATCCTGCAACTCGTCCTGGACAGTATATTTCGTTATTTTCGAGGGTAACAAAGCCACGCCAATTGCCATTACTTTTTCAGGCATAATGCTATCATAGATAATGGGCAAGCTGTGTCCGGTAAGTTCAACAAGTTTGGTAGCAGCGGACTGATCGGGATTGAAGATTGTTATGGGCATTCCCTTTCTATAGGCCATAACAATAATGTCTTTTTCACTTTTCGTGAGGGATGCAACGGCATCAGGGTTAATTAATATTGGCGCATTGCTGCTCAAAGGACCAATAGAAATTTTTGATTTCAAGGTATTGAAGAAAGGGCTATCGGGCATTGTGCCGATCAATCCATAACCTTGTACAGTTGGTTCGTTATTATCATCATCTTTTTTACATCCGGTTTGAACCGTTAGAAATAGAACGGTTAATATCAGTATCAAATGGCTGATTAAAAAACTTTTTCTTTTCATGATTATATATTTTAGTGGATAATTCATCTTCTGAAATGCATGTCTCCAATAACCCATATGTTACGAAAACATGAAATCCCAATGCAAACTTACTGTCGGAAAATTCATTATAAGAGATAAATGTTCTGAACATATACTATAATGTTCTGAACTACTGTTTTGAGCGTCTTAAACTTACCACCATTTGATTAATTATACATCCTTTCGTTGTTGTCGTTTCGACCGGAGAAATATGAGTTAACCAATATTAATTTTCCTCAGGAACTCTTCCTTGTAGTTTTTACCAATTGGTACCGAATGTTTTTCAATCTTTACATAATCCTGATCGATGGCAGAAATATGTTGTAAATTTATTATATATCCACGGTGAATTTGTGCAAAATTGGAATCAAGCTTTAGTATATAATCATTTAAACTGCCGCGGACAAGAAATTTATGGTTGTCTGTTGAAAAAATCTCGATATATACATGATCACTTTTAATAAACAGTATATCTTCAAATTTAACCTTTATAAATAATTGTTTTTGTTTTATAAATAAAGCTTGTTTTAAGGGGGTGGCTAGGTTAGAATCGTTTTTTTGAACCTGTAATTCAAAATTTGCAAGTGCTATCTCAATGGAAGTATATAATTCCTCTTTGCTAAATGGCTTGACAAGATATGCTGCCGGAGCTACTTTTTTTGCCCTTTCAAGCGTATCAGCATCGGTATTTGATGTTAGGAAAATATATGGAATATTGTATTTTTCCTTTATTATTTGTGCAATGTCAATACCATCTTTTTTGCCCGAGAGCCTAATGTCGAGCATTGCCAGATCGGGTTTAAACTCTTGGATAGTGTCTAAGGCTTCCGTAAATGTTATTGCCGGTTCCGCAACATTGTAGCCAAGTTCAATCAATGCTTCACAAATATTGTCAGCAATAATAATCTCGTCTTCTACAACAACAATTTTAACCTTGGCCATAGTGCAAATTTACTAAAAAATAATATTTATTATTGGATATTTTTAACCTCCGACTTATTATTTGTAAACGGTACTAGTCCGACATTCTTCTTTGATTTGTATCCTTAAAAGCGATTTGAAAAATACTGCCATTTTCGTTTTTATAATTCAGAGATCCATGCAATTGTTTGGCAAGCCTTTTCACTAATCGTAATCCGAGACTAAAGGTGTTTGAAAGATCAACGTCCTCTGGTAATCCTGTTCCATTATCTGTTACCAATAGTAAAAACCTATCTTCATTTTCTTTTTTTATAGTAATGGATAGGCGATTTCCTTTTTTTTCAGAAAATGCATACTTGAAGGCGTTGGTGATTAATTCGTTAAGAATTAAACCAATGGGTATGGCCGTGTCAATATCAAAGTGCATATCTACGATATCAATTTCGATATTAACTCCAAGTGTTGCAGGATAAATACCTTTAATTTCGTTCGTTAGTAGTGTGGTATATTCGTTAAAGTCGATATTTGTAAGGTTCTCATTTTGATATAGTTTTTGATGAATAAGAGCTATTGCTCTTACTCGTTCCTGACCTTCATGTATACTTTCAAGGGCTTTTATATCATGTATGTCTTTCGACTGCAATTGGAGTAAACTTGATACCAACTGCAGGCTGTTTTTTACTCTGTGATGAATTTCCTTCAATAGCAATTCTTTTTCCTCAAGCGATTTGTTTATAAGAATATTTTTCTCGTTAAGAATAACAGCTTGCTTTTTATTTCTCCTGGCATAAATAATAATGAATAAGGCAATAAGGATAATGAGTGCTGTTGTAAAAACAAATATTAACTTAGCCTGTTTCTGTGCCTGCAACTCTTTTTCATGCCTGTATTTCACTTCCTGGTCTAATTGCAATTGATCAATGCTGTCTTTTATTTGTTCCTGTCGGAAGGTGAAGGCCATATCCAGTTGGGTAAATTCTTTAATTTTCTCCTCATTTAAAATACTGTCATTTAATTCAGTATAGATTTCAAGATATTTGAGTGCTTCTGTAGAATTATTCAACTCTTTATATGTAACCGACACTATGTGGGATAGTTTAAGTTTTTCATGTTTGAAATTATGCTCATTTGCCGCCTTATAACCCTTTTTTAGAATGCGTAACGCGCTGACTGGCAGCATTTTTCTAAGGTAAGCCTCCCCGGCCGTAGCCGATACATCAGCATATTGCCTGAAATCTTCATATTCTTCAGCAATAGGGATACTCAGGTTACAATATTTAATTACATTTTCATCATCCGGGGGATCGAGTTGGGAATAATAATAGGCTAGTACAGAATAATAACTACATAGACCTAACTGATAATCCAGATTAGTATAAATTGTTTTTGCCCTTTCGAGCATTTCAAGGCCTTCATCTGTTTTCCCATTATCGAGATACAACTCTGACAAATTATTATATGCCATACCCAGGCTTACAGTTGTATCTATTTTCTTAAGGTAATTTATTGCCGACAGATATGCCTCTTCTTCTTTATCCTTGTCATTGGTTTTCCTGTAAATTATACCCATCTTAGTATGAATCTTACCGACACGTTCATAAGCTTCGATGACTGAATATTCATGCAAAGCATCATGATAATGTTTTAATGCAAGAAAATAATCCCCCTGTTCAAAAAGTAGAAACCCAATATTTTCGTTAGCCAGCCCTTTCCAGAAGTTGTCATTAGTATTTTTTAATTTTTCTAATCCTTTACGATAATAATTAATTGCTTCATTGTAGTTATCGTTTTCATAATATCTGTATCCAATAATTATATATACTCTTCCTTCCTTTAAGGAGTCACCACATAAAGCATAACTACTTGCAGATTTGTTATAGTAGAAATGTGCCGAATCCAGATTTTTAATACTTGTAAAGTAAGATCCCATATATTTATACGCTTCACCTATGTAAAAATTGAGCCCTTTTTCCTTAGCGTATACCAACAAAACCTTTGCTTGAACATAAATTTCATTATTCTGATTCCTTTTTTTTAATGAATCAATTATGCTTAAGTGATTTTCTGCAATAGAATCCTTTACTGTTTCAGCAGAAATTG
>CALDOI010000302.1 GCA_937912115.1 uncultured Bacteroidota bacterium
ATTTATGCTACCGATGCATCTGCATACCGTGAATTACCTCTTGCTGTTGTTTATCCTAGTACTAAATCGGATATCATTAAACTAATTCGTTTTGCCAAAGAAAACTCTACATCAATAATACCCAGAACTGCCGGAACATCACTTGCAGGTCAGGTTGTTGGGAATGGTATTGTTGCTGATGTCTCAAAACACATGACTCGAATTATTGAAATAAATAAGGATGAAAAGTGGGTAAAGGTAGAGCCGGGTGTTATATTAGATGAGTTAAACTTAGTTCTTAAGGAACATGATCTATTTTTTGGCCCTGAAACATCAACATCTAACCGATGTATGATTGGCGGAATGGTTGGCAATAATGCCTGTGGTTCGCATTCATTGATTTATGGAAGTACGCGCGATCACACCCTCGAAATTGAAACAATACTAAGTGATGGAAGTGAAGCTACATTTAAGTCAATTTCAGAAAAGGAGTTTCAAAATAAATTGAAGGAAGAATCACTGGAAGGCAAGATTTATAATTCTATATTTGAAATACTAAAAGACGATTTTAATCAAAATGAAATAAGAAATGAATTCCCCGATAGCTCGCTGCCCCGAAGGAATACAGGATATGCGCTTGATTTACTTCTTGATATGCAACCAACCAATCCTGCAGGCAAGCAATTCAATTTTTCAAAACTATTGGCAGGATCAGAAGGAACACTTGCTTTCACAACAGCGGTTAAATTAAATCTTGTCCCACTACCACCAAAACACAAAGCTCTTGTGTGTGTTCATCTTGATAGTGTTAGTAGTGCTTTAAGGGCTAATATTATCGCTCTAAAGCACAAACCAGTTGCCATCGAATTAATGGATGACACTATTCTTGAGTTAACTAAAAAGAATATTGCTCAGGAAAAGAATCGTTTTTTCGTTGAAGGTAAACCTGGCGCAATTTTAATAGTTGAATTTGCAGAAGATAACCCTGAAATCATCATCAAAAAAGCTTCTGAAATGGAAGCTGAAATGAAGAAGCTTGGTCATGGTTTTCATTTCCCTATAATCAGAGGTGAGGATATTAAAAAAGTATGGGATCTACGAAAATCAGGATTGGGAATACTAAACAACATGGTTGGAGATGAAAAGCCTGTTCCTGTCATTGAAGACACGGCGGTTAATCCCGAACTGTTACCTGACTATATTGCTGAGTTTGACCTAATTCTCAAAAAATACGGAAAGAGCTGTGTTTACTACGCTCACATAGCAACTGGGGAACTACATTTACGCCCAATTCTTAATCTTAAAGATCCTAAAGATGTTGAACTATTTAGAACAATAGCTGAAGAAAGTGCTAAACTGGTAAAGAAATATGGAGGCTCACTAAGTGGTGAACATGGTGATGGGAGACTAAGGGGTGAGTTTATCCCAATAATGGTTGGAGAACATAATTATCAGCTATTTAAGCAGATAAAGAAAAGCTGGGATCCCGATAATATTTTTAATCCCGGAAAGATTGTTGATACTCCAAAAATGAATACTTTTCTCAGGTATGAACCAGGAGTTAAAACCAAAGAAATAAAAACTATTTTCGATTTTTCCAAAGATCTTGGGATACTTAGAGCAACCGAAAAATGCAATGGTACCGGAGCTTGTCGTAAAACGGAAATTAGTGGAGGTACAATGTGTCCAAGTTACATGGTTAGCAGAAATGAAAACCAATCAACTAGGGCAAGGGCTAATATTCTGAGGGAATTCCTAACATCCTCCGATAAAAAAAATCCATTTAATCATAAGGAGATTTATGAAGTAATGGACTTATGCCTATCATGTAAAGCCTGTAAATCAGAATGCCCCTCAAGTGTTGACATTGCAAAACTTAAAGCTGAATTTTTGCAGCATTATTATGATGATAATGGCATTCCAATAAGATCACAACTTATAGCAAATATTTCAAAAATTAATAAGCTGGGAAGTTTAGTTCCCTGGATTTATAATTTTGTTAACCAGAATTCAATTATTTCAAAAGCAACCGCTTTAACTTTTGGATTTACAACAAAGCGCAAGTTCCCAAAACTCAGTAAAATAACACTAGACAATTGGTATAAAAAGAATAAAATCAAACTACATAACGAAAAGTTTATTAATGGAAGAGTTTATTTATTTAACGATGAATTTACCAGGTTCAACGATACTGAAATTGGCATTAAAGCTATATTGTTATTAACAAAACTTGGTTATGAAGTTATTATACCAAATCATATTGAAAGTGCGAGAACATATCTATCAAAAGGATTTGTAAAGGAAGCAAAAAAGATCGCTAACAAGAATATATCATTACTAAAGGATAAAGTAACTGAATCAACTCCTCTTATTGGAATTGAACCTTCTGCAATACTGACTTTTAGAGATGAATATATTGATCTGGCAATTGAAGATCTGATACAATACGCAAAAAATATTGCAAAAAATTCATATATGATTGATGAATTTCTAGCGAAAGAAATTAAATCGGGTAAAATAACTAAAGAACAATTTACACATAGCTCACAACACATTAAACTTCATGGGCATTGTCATCAAAAAGCATTGGCAAGCACAGGTTCAACAAAATTTGTACTAAGTTTTCCTACCAACTATACAGTTGAAGAAATACCTTCGGGATGTTGTGGTATGGCAGGGTCATTCGGGTTCGAAAAAGAGCATTATGATATGTCGATGAAAGTTGGTGAACTTGTGCTTTTTCCGGTTGTACGTGATTGTGAGCCCGATACTATTATTGCCGCACCGGGAACTTCGTGTCGCCATCAGATAAAAGATGGCACAAAAAGAGATGCCTTGCATCCTGTAGAAATTATGTATGATGCGTTGGATATTAGATAATAATTTATATTTTTGCACCCGATTAAAACTGGTCCAGTAGCTCAGCTGGATAGAGCAGTAGCCTTCTAAGCTGCGGGTCACAGGTTCGAGTCCTGTCTGGATCACTTT
>CALDOI010000303.1 GCA_937912115.1 uncultured Bacteroidota bacterium
CAGAGCACCTCGTTTACACCGAGGGGGCCGGGGGTTCGAATCCCTCATCGCCCACCGGAATATGAAACCGTCTTATGGAAATTGAGACGGTTTTTTTTATGCCAAAAGGATAAAACAATGATATAATTGGATCAAGCAATATTTCTGGGGATTTGGTTTATTCTAAATTTCAAATCTGTTTCGGGTATTGATTATTAAAGAATTGTAATTTAACTGCCTAGGTTTGTTATTTGAAATAATTACAATATTACAAATGAACCCTAAATTGGATTAGTAATATCCTACAGAAATATGTCTTGGTTGTGAAATATTAGCTTGTATATCAATTAGTAAGCTTTAATAACCAGTCACCGGCTCCTATAATCTTGAATTCAAAAGTAACATCAAGCATTGCAGTATGCAACTTATTCCATGTTTTATATGTTATCTTGAATGTAGCTGGAAACATTATTTCGCTAAATGAAATTTCGTTACCCAAATTTTGATATGATCCGTTAGATGAAACAATAGCTAGATCTTGAATGGTTGAATTAATTGAACCATTCATATAAATTTGAATAGTCATTGTACTTTTATCTCCTTGTTTTGCGAATGTATAATTTTGGACATTTCTGGATTGTATAACAATTGGCGGGGGAGGAACAGGGCCAACATACTTATCATTTTTCCATATACCAGCTAAAATACTGTCGTTGCCATTATACATAAATCTATAAATACCTTCTCCATTTCTTTGTCCAAATTCCCAATCTCCGGTATATTCAGATCCATCAGCCCATGTATAAGTACCCGAACCATTAGGATATCCTTTACTAAATCGGCCATTGTACTTGTCAATACCAGTGGCCAAACCTTTTCCATTGGCAAGCCCTTTTTTACATTTGCCCTCGTAAGTTTCGGAAATGTTTTTTACTAGTACTTTACATTTTGACTGGCTGTATAATCCGTGTGGAATATATATAAGACTACAAAGGATAATGATTGTTGCGATTTTTTTCATTTGTTATTAATTTGGATTGTTGATTCCAAATGTAATACAAATAGTTATAAGTCCTTGTTAAAAATCATCTTATAAATTTTTGAAAATTCGATTTTCAATCTATTGGAATACTTTAGTATTTCCAAAGGCATGCAAATGATACTTTTGAATTAATTAAACTTGTCTCTTTTTACAGATAAACAAAGTATGGCTTACACCAATATTTTCGATAGCTTCATCAACGTATAGTCCTGATTTTTCAATTAGTTTTATCATATCATCAGAATGATACATTTGACTGTTACCATTGGCGATGGCAGTGAAATAAAGTGATGTTGCATGAAGACTGTAGGTGGATGCTTCAAATTCCTGTTTATCCCAGTATGTTTCAAGTATATAAAGAGAGCCATTTTCATCAAGTGCATTGTACGACCTTTGCAATAAACCTAGTATTTCCTTTTGAGAGAAGCAGTCAAGAAACTGACTCATCCAAATAGCATCATAACCCATGGGGAATGGGATTGAATTGTCAAGCAGATTTAATGCATGTGTTGATATACTACTTTCAAGTCCAACTTCACTAATATTCTTTATTGCATCTGATATTTGACCCGGTAAGTCAAGTATTGTCATTTGAACATCTTCATTGTGCTGAGCACAGTAAATTGAAAACTTACCTGTATTTCCACCTATGTCAAGTATTTTTTTTGGATTTGATTTGAATATATGTGGCAATACTTCAGGAAAAGCATAATCGGAATAGTAATGGTCAAATGCAAACCAGCTTTTTCTTACTTGAGTTGGTAATTCGGATAATGCTTCGTAAACAGTGCCCCATTTTCCAAAGACTTTTAGACCTTCGGGTTTTCCATTTTTTATTGATTCCTCAAGATGCATCATCCCCTGATAGTTAACATCATGAGTAAAGTCCATATTTACATTGGTTAACTCATCACTAAGAATGAAATATCCGGTTTTTGTAATATAATATTTCTGATCCTTTACCATTACCAACTCAATACTAATGCCAGCTTCAAGTAATACTTTTACACCATATACTGATAGATTTAATTCATTTGCAATTACCTCAATTTCAGCTCCTTTTCTTTTATTATTAAGTAGGTATTTAAGAATCCCCAGATTTCTTAAAGCTCTTGCTGCTTGAAACATTATTGGAGCAAAGGCTATTTTTTGGGCATCAAATTTTGCTTGTAGTGCTGACTTAGAGTCTGAACCATAGTTTTTCATGTAATTATTCAATTTTGTTCCAAAAATAGTAATAATTAAACCACTGCTCCGGATATTTATTTAATGTTAACTCAAGCTCTTGTGTGTAATCAGTTATCATCTTTTGAAGTATTTTATTTCGATTAATTAAACTTTTAGAGTTAAGGTATATTTTTGGAGATGTGGCTTTTAAGTGATAATGTTTGTTATTTTCCTTAACAGCAGACACAAAGGTTACAGGTTTGTTATATTTCATAGCAATATAGAAAGGCCCGGTAGGAAACTGGGCATCTTTTCCTAAGAAGTTAATACTCATAGTTTTTGATCCAGGTAAAAAGCGATCACCATGAATTGCAACTATTTCATTGGCTATAAGTGCTTCTTTTATTTGGAATAGATGAGACATATCATCTTTTATAGGAATAACATTCATTTTTTTCTGTGTCATTACATTGTCTAAAAGATTCTTGATTTTTTTGTGCTCAGCATCAAGCATTACAATGTGTACCGGTTTGTTTATTCTGTCGAGTAAGTGTCCTGCTATTTCCCAATTACCTACATGTGCTCCAATAATTAGTCCTCCATTATTATTTCCCATTTGGTGGAGATGTTGTTCACCTTCAAATTCGAATGTAAATTTGTTTTGGATACCTGCCATCATTACAACTTTATCAATTATAACTTTGCCAAAAGTTAAGTTGTTTAAGTATAGATAGTAGATGGATTTTAAAATTCCGAAACCAATAATATTATTAAAATAATAATACATTGGTTTTCGTGCTTTTCGTGCGAATATAACGTAGTACGAAGCGACAAAATAAAGCAATAAATATGCTGCATTTATATTGATGTTCTGTAATAAAAAAAGGAAAATCCGGTAACCGGTTAGTCCACCCCGAGTTTTACCTTTCCAGGATGACATTAGTTTTGGGTATGATCGAATATGTAGTTGTAAAGATCCTCAAGCTTAATAATTTTTTCAATATCTTCGCTTGTAACCTTTAGCTGAAACTCTTTTTCAATTATTACAGCTATATCAACGAAATCAAGGCTTTCAATGTCAAGATCATCTTTCATTAATGCATCGGGCAAGAGTTGCGATTCTTCCAATTCGAACTCCTCAATTAAAAATTCATTCACTAATTCTTTAACTTCATCTATGCTCATTGCTTAACTGTAATAGTGTTATAAAGTCTGCAAAATTAACAATTATTTTCGATGTATTTGGAATATTCAACTAAAGATATTGGGTGTTATGTCTGTTGATTTGATTGAAATAATTATAAACTATAATTTACGTACAATAAGGGTTGAGTTTGTACCACCAAAACCAAATGAGTTTGAAAGGAAAGTATTTATCTTATGACTTTTTGTTTCAGGAATAATATTTAGTTTGGCACTATGTTCGTCAGGGTTTTCAAAATTAATATTTGGCGCTATAAATGAGTTTTGTGCCATAAGCATTGAATAAATAATTTCGCTGGCACCTCCCATCCACATTTCATGGCCTGTCATTCCCTTAGTTGAGCTAACTGGTATTCGTCCATGTTTAAAAACCTGATAAATAGCTTTTGCTTCATTTAAATCACCAACAGGTGTTGATGTAGCATGAGCATTTAGGTAATCAATTTCATCAGGTTTTAATCGTGCATCTTTTAGTGCTTTTTCCAAAGATCGAACAGGTCCATCTACGTTTGGAACAGAAATATGGTCTCCATTTGAAGAAAAGCCATACCCAATTATTTCGCCAAGTATTGGAGCCCCTCTTTTTATTGCTGATTCGTAGTTTTCTATAATAATAGTTGCAGCACCACCACTTGGAACAAGGCCATCTCTATCTCTGTCAAAAGGTCGGGAAGCTTTTGTGGGCATATTTTCTCTTATTGAGAATGCATTAAGGGCATCAAAATTACACATGGATAAAGCGTTAATTTCCTGTGCGCCGCCACAAATTATTGTGTCCTGTAAACCTTGTTTAATCATTAAGTACCCCATTCCTATTGAATGGGATCCACTTGCACAAGCTCCACTTATGGTAAAATTTATTCCCTTTAATTTGAGAATAACGCTTAGGTTCATCGACACTGTTGAATTCATGGATTGGAATATTGATGCTGAACCGATAAGCATTGTATCTTTTTTATTCCTAATTATATCTGCAGCTTCAATTACAGCAGTTGACGAACTATCGTTTCCATATAGTATCCCTACTTCATTCGAGTCAAGATAATCTTGGTCAAGGCCAGCATTTTTAAGTGCCTCCATGGTAGCAATATAGGCATATTCACCTTGTTCTGCCAAGCCAACTCTCATTCGTCTGGACAATACTCCTTTAAGTATGGGGCGGCTGATACTACCTGTTAATGCTGACCTGAAACCAAGGTCTTTTCTACTTGCATCAAAAACTATCCCGGATTTTCCGTTATATAAAGAATTAGTAACTTCATCCAGATTATATCCAATTGTTGAATATATGCCCATTCCTGTAATCACTACTCTATTCATATTGTTAGGTATAAAGTCCTCCATTAATATTGATAACTTCACCGGTAATATATGATGAATTTTCTCCAGCCAGAAAAGCTACCAGTTCGGCTACTTCTTCAGGTTTCCCAAATCTATTTATGGGAATTAGCTTTTTAAGTTGTTTTTCATCTAAAGCATTCGTCATTTCAGTAGCAATATAACCGGGTGCTACTGCATTAACCGTTATATTTTTACGACCAACTTCTTGTGCTAGTGCTTTTGTGGCACCAATTACACCTGCTTTTGCAGCAGAATAATTTGTTTGACCAGGTAATCCCTTAATTCCTGATAATGAAACAATATTTATTATTCTGCCCCATTTATTCAACACCATATCTTTTAAAAGCGGTGAAGTAGTATTAAAGAAGCTATTTAGATTTGTATCAATAACACTGTTCCAGTCATTTTCTTCCATCCAAACCATCAACATATCTTTAGAAGTGCCCGCATTGTTAATAAGTACCGATATATATTTGTCGGGATTATTTTTCTTCCAATTGGTTAGGGATTTGTTAACTTCAAGATTATTACTTATGTTAAACTGAATTATTTCACCATTACCACCCTCTGATTTTATAGCATCTAATGTATTTATAGCTGCTACTTTATTAATATTATAATGTACGATAACATTGTACCCCATTGTAGCAAGGCGAATGCATATTGCACTTCCTATACCTCCCGATCCTCCTGTTACCAATGCATGTTTCATTTAAATTGAGTTAAGATATAATTGATGGATTATTAAGCTTAAGATATGAACTAATCCGTTCCATATCTTTATATTTTGGAGTATCTTCAACAAAAACAGGTACGAGCTCACGAAGTTGTTTATAAACCGATTGTGATTGTTTACCGAGTTTATTATCAATTTTTAGATAATCAATGGCCTGAATAATTGTAAGAAATTCAATTGCTAGTACTTCGAAAGTATTTTCAATTACTTTTTTTGCCAATAGGGCAGAATTTGTGCCCATGCTAACAATATCCTGATTGTCGTTGTTGCTTGGTATACTGTGTACATACATTGGATTAGATAAGGTTTGATTCTCGGCAACTGTGGAAGTAGCGGTAAATTGAGCGCCCTGCATACCTAAATTTAATCCTAAAATACCCAGATTTACAAAGGGAGGCAATATATCATTTAGTTTATTATTCATTAAAAAATTCAACTGTCTTTCAGCTAACATCGAAAGCTTTGTAATGGCAATTTTAAGTTTATCCATTTCAAAAGAAACATAGTCGCCATGAAAATTTCCGCCGTGATAAACCTGTTTGCTGTTTGCGTCTACAACGGGATTATCATTTACTGAATTAACTTCATCCACAAGTACTTTTTCAGCATTTGAAATAGTGTCAAAAACAGGCCCAAGTATTTGCGGAACACACCTTAGTGAGTAGTACTCCTGAATTTTTTGTTTAAATATCTTTTCAGAAATCTGTCCATTGAAGAGATGGTCGTCACGCTTTTTAATTAACTGGCTATCCGTAACAATATCTCTCATTGCCTTTGCAACCAATTGTTGACCATTGTGTTTTTTTACATTATTGAGAACAACTGAAAAGTGATCATCAAATGATTCAACAATTTCATTTATCATTGCTGATGCTAATATCGACCAGTTAATAATGTGTTTTGCCAAGAGGATATTAACAATTCCTATACCCGACATTACGGATGTTCCATTTATTAACCCAAGTCCTTCTCTTAGTTTAATTTTTAAAGGGGTTATCCCAAGTTCTTCAAAAATTGTTTTTACGGGCTGAAGTGTCCCATTAAAATAAGCTTCTCCCTCACCTATAAGTACCAATGCTAGGTGAGATAGTTGAACTAAATCGCCGCTTGCACCCACACCACCATGTTCAGGAATATAAGGTATAATGTTTTTATTCAATAACTCAACAATAAGTTGAATAGCATCGGTATGAATACCTGAATATCCCAGAGAAAGACTTTTTAGTCGTGATATCATAGCAGCACGAACATACATTGGCTCAAGTGGTTTTCCTGATCCTGCTGAGTGACTGCGAATTAAATTATATTGTAAGTCGAGCTGATCTTCATCTTCGATACGATATTGAGCCATTGGGCCTAAGCCTGTATTTACTCCATAAATAATTTTGTTACTCGCAAAATCAACCAGGAAATCAAAACAGCTTTCAACATTATTCAATGTATCATTATCAATATTAATGCTTTCAAATTTGAAAAGCACATTTTTGTAATCTTCGGGAAGCAATGGTTTTTTTGATATTGTTACCATCTGTTAGTTTATAATCAATCAAAAAAAAGAAATTATCAGAACAAACTTGTGTCTGTTAATTTCATGAATATTATTGCGATGAATAGTTCAACTTATTTATTACTGGATTTGCATAAAGCAATAAAAATAGATCGCGGATTTCTTTATTGTTATGTTTAGTTATTTCTGCTGTTTTATTGAATCTATTCTCTAATTTAACTTTTGTGTCATCTGTGTATTTATCAGAATATCGAGATGCATTATATAATAAATCGTAAGCCAAATAATTTGATGGCCATAATTTATAGTTTGTATAAATTTGTTTATCAATCAGTTCAGCTACTTTACTAACAAACTCGTTATTATTAATTTGGGTTAAGTCGATTTTCTTGATTTCTTCGTTAATTGGCTTCCCCATTGATATATGAATTCTGCCTTTATCGCCGATTAATCCACCAAGGATACTATTGAAATCTTCGTCTTTGCTTTTTACATAAGTATTGTCGCTCGACAAATAAATCTCCTTTACCTTCATAGCATCACATGGCTCCCATTCGTAGCTGATAGTTGATGGAGTGATGTTAAGTTCGATGAGTTTAGTTACAATATCGGTATCTCCCGATAAGGTCAACATTTTAAGAATACTAACATCGGTTTTGTCAAAACCTTTTTTTGCTCTTCCTTTTCTATGGGCTATCCATACCGGTTTTTTCGTCTCCAATATTGTTTTTCTAATGAAACTGGAAAGGCGTTGCGAGTTTAGTAGTAGCTCTTTGGGACTCCCCTCTCTGAAGACTGTTATCATTTGATTTGATTTTCCTAAATCAACAATTAAAGGAGACACCATTAGGTTGCTTCCCCAAGTTATATATGGGGTTTTTAGTCCAAGTTCCAGAAGAATAACACCGAGTATTGATGAGTCGAGGACAATATCACGATGATTAGCTAAGTATACATAAGCATTATCATTGCTAATATTTTCAAATCCGGAGTAAGTTACTCCGTTTGAGGATTTTTCTATTATTGAATTTATTGAAGATAGGGTTAATGCAATCTGAAATTCATGTACATTTTGTGCCTTGCTCAAATTCGATATTACGAGATCTTTTTTTTCGGGAGTAAATAAATAGTCCAACATGTGATGAAACGCTGTATCGGCAAGTATTCGTGGTATTGCCTCTTGTATCTCCTGAAAATTATAAGGCCTGATTACATCAAAATCAAGTACATCCATAGGTAAAAAATTATCGTCAAAATTAACCAATTATCCTAGACAAAAAAATTATTCAACCGTGCAATTGAGTTCAAAAGAAATCTGAGAAATGGGTTGTCCAAAATTTAAAGTAAATCAGGCTGTTACAAGCCAGGGATTCTTGGGATTTTTCCAAGTTTTGAGTTTCGATAATAGAATCCCCAACCTTTTTTTAGCCAATGGCCTATAATTGGAAGTGGTATCATAATGTTGAAATTAGCTTTTCGGTATACAAATGCAGCTCCATCGCCGGTATCCATAATACAAACAATATTTAGTTGACTTTGGTATCCTTTTCGGGATTTGTTGTTGATAATATGGTTGTGAATATTATGTGAAGCTACATCAGCCATTACTTCCGCAACATGACCTTGTTTGGCTGCCCACGGTGGACCTTCAATTGCACTAATATCGCCAATCGCATAAACATTTTCCAAGCTGTCCACTTTGCAATTGTCGTTTATTTTAATGAAGCCTGCCTCAGTAATTGGCAAATCAGAACTACTAATAACCGTATGGCCGCTGCCTCCGGGGATAAATAATATCAGATCACTTTCAAGCATTGACCCATTGGCGAATACAACGCTGTTTTTGGTAAATTCTTTAATCTTTATTCCCGTTTTTGCTTTTATATTATATCTCTTAAAATAAGCACTTAGTTTGGTAAACGCATTATCGCCCATTTTTTTGCCTGGCTCTTCCATTGGTGCAAAAAAAGTAATTTCGAAGTTATCTCTAACTTTCCTTTTTTTAAGATAGTGGCTAAAATTAAAGAGTAATTCAAATGCAGGACCACCTCTAACAGCTGTTGCAGTAGGATCGTTTGGGTTGCCTCCAAAACCAATGGCAATTTTTCCGAAACCCCTTTTGATCAATTCTTCAAGCTCGTTTTTGATAGTGACAGACCCAGGTGGATTGCCACAAATAGAATGAGTAAATTCCAACCCTTTGCTTTGTAACTTTGACATTCCCATTGCAACTATAAGGTAATCATAATCTATTGTGTGCGTGTGAAGTTCTACTTTGTCATCCTTGGTTGAAATTCTTTTAACTTCGTCAATTATCAAATTGAAACCATGTTTATTACTTAGCTTTTCAAGAGGTATTGTTACATCATCGAAACTTTTTTTATTAACAGGAATCCAGATTGAAATTGGATAAATAAACAGATAGTCTCGATTACTAACCAGAGTAGTATGGTAACCGTATTTTTGTAATTTTATTGCTGCTTCAATTCCAGCAAAGCCTCCACCTAGTACGACTATCTTTTTTTGCATTTTTTTTATCTATTTGGGATATTTTTAAGGACATCTAAAGTAAGATCCCAGAATTTACTTACTGTTTCAATTTCAATTTTTTCTTCTGGTGAATGAGCACGTTTAATTGTTGGCCCAAAAGATATCATATCCATGCCGGGATATTTGTCGCCTATTAGTCCACACTCAAGTCCGGCATGTATTGCAAGAACCTCAGGTTCGATATTGAAAAGTTTTTTGTATGAATTAACTGTTATTCTAACAATGTCTGAATCAGGATTTGGCGTCCAACCGGGGTAACCCTCAGATGTGAGTGTTCGTGCTCCGGCAAGTTTAAATACGCTTTTCACCATATTTGTTATGTCCTGCTTTTCCGACTCAACAGAACTTCTTTGGCTTGTTGTTATAAGAATTTCATCTTCCTGAAACTTTACTGAAGCAAGGTTTGTGGATGTTTCAACGAAATCGTCAATACTTTGCGACATGGCTATAACACCGTGCGGGCAACCATATATAGCATTTACCAACTCATCAAATGATTCATTATCAATAATAGTCTCTGGCATGGATACTTCATCAATTGTAATCTCCATTAACGGTTCGGTGATGTTGAATTCAGCTCTGCTCATTTCTTTAAACTTCGCTACAGCATCTATTACATTTTTTACATTTTCCTCAGGAATAAGCACTATGGCAAAGGCTTCACGGGCAATGGCGTTACGTAGATTACCGCCATCGAATACAACTAGCTTTAATCCGAAATCATCTTTCTTACACCATAAAAATCTGTTAAGTATTTTATTTGCATTTGCATGTCCCTTATTTATTTCATCGCCTGAATGACCACCCTTTAAGCCACTAACCATAATTTTATATGCCTTATGTTTTTCAGGAGACTCTTCGTAATCGAATGGCAACCATGCTTGTGTATCTTGCCCACCTGCACAGCCTATAAAAAGCTGACCTTCGTCTTCTGAGTCGAGATTAAGCAGGATATCGCTTTGCAGAAATCCGGGTTTCAGACCAAATGCTCCGGTAAGACCGGTTTCTTCATCTATTGTGAAAAGGCATTCGATGGGGCCATGTTCAATATCTTTTGAAGCAAGAATTGCAAGCTGAGCAGCTATGCCAATCCCATCATCAGCACCTAAGGTTGTTCCGTTAGCTGTTACCCAATCTCCATCAATTACTGATTCAATGGGATCGTTATCAAAATCGTGTACCTTATCGCTGTTTTTTTCACAAACCATATCTATATGGCTTTGAAGTACTACAGATTTAAGGTTTTCCATGCCTGGGGTTGCAGGTTTTCTAATAAGAACATTCCCAATTTCATCCTGATTAGTTTCAAGATTCTGCTCATTTCCAAATTTCAATAGGTAGCTTATTATCTTTTCTTCCTTTTTTGAAGGACGTGGAATTTCTAATATTTCTTTAAAATATTGCCATACAATTGCCGGCTGAAGTTTTAATATATCTGTATTCATAATGTAAAGTTTATTTGAAGCAAAGTTATTAAAAGTAACTTAGTATTTTTGCATTTTATTTGAAAATGAGAACACTAATCGCAATAATTGTACTTGTACTAAACTTCCTTTGTGGATACTCACAGTTATCATTGCTAAACAAGTACATCCAGTTTAATAATAAAACGGAAGTTCACCCAATAACCACAAATGAGGAAATAGGATTGCCGTTGGTTTTTTTTGGTGGTAATGATATAGTTATCATCTATTTAGATAGTAATAATGAGTATCAGCTAGAGATTGCACTTAAAAAGTCGTCGAATAATACAAGGCAATATTTAGGTGGCTATTTAACGGATAGTACTTTAGTGCTTGCCTTTAGTAATAAAAAAATGACTTCCTTAACTCGCGTAAAGATCAACCTTGCAACCGGAGATCATGAAGAAATTACAAATGAGGATATCAAAGTAGATAGGAAATATCTCGCTTCCTGGGAAGTAAAAGATAGCTTGATAGTATTAAGTATTGTGGAAAATTCAAATATTTTAGTCGTTAATAAGTATTTTGGAGAAAGCAATGGTTCTTTTGTTGGATATGAAATTGACTTGAGTAAATTTAAAGGAACTTTATATGAGGGTTCACTTTATAGTATTATTGATGCAAAGGATGATGGGTTACAAAAGATTACCAGCTTGTTGCCTATTAGCCTTTATACTGCATCAGCCAAAAATAAGACATATAAAATAAGTGATAATATCGTAATCACTTTAGATGGATTAGCAGATACAACATTTTTTATCAGTCTTAGTCTGAAAACCGGGGGTTATGAATTTTATAATTTCCCATTTGAGAATAATACTTATATAGATGACGGTGTAACAAAAATCAATTCATTCATATATGACGATAATCTTTTTCAAGTAAGGTATGGTAATTATAACGTTGGAATAAAAATCCATAGCCTTAAGAATCAAGGAACAGAAGTTTATTTTAGTGGCAATAGAAAAAGCAAGGCAGACTTTGCTAATTCGGGTTTTATTAAAAGAAATGAGCAAGAAGGTTTGATGTATGGGCATACGGTAAAAAGAAATATCAAAAAGTCGAAGAAGTTTTATAGGATGGCGGCGGCGATGAAACCTTCAATTACTGTATTTAAGAATAAATCTAATTATCAACTTGTTATTGGTGCAGTTACAGAAACTCAGAATTCACGAGGGGTATCGGGGAGCATGTTTCTTACATCAGGAGGAGATATGAAAGTTGGTAAAGGGGACTATCTGGTAATGCCCGATCCAATTTACTATTTTCCATCTAATTATAGCTTTACATCCTACTTGTCTCGAAAGTCAGTTTATTTTTATAGTGTTATCAACTCTGTATCACTTACTCATTCAACTACGCTAATCACGAAATACACATATAATTTTATACAGGATTATGCCAATTTACTGCCCGGTAATAATGGCCTTGTAACAATTTTTAAGTTTAAAGGAGACTACTATTTAGGTTACTACTCGTATGCCAGCCAAACTTATAATGTTGAGTGGTTTAAGAATGTTGATGATTATTCAATACAGTTCTAATGACAAAAAATAACTTTCAGAAGATTAAGGAAATTAGAGTTGTGAAACTATTCCCAAGGCCTCAATTCATCTGCATCGGCCCAAGCCGCTACCCAGTTGGGAACAGTATAATCAACTTTATCATAACCCATTGCTGTTAGAACATCATGAGTTACTACAATACCTTTGTTTGATGTTACTGCAGTACGTATCAGAGCTGCAGAATGGATTTTACCATTACTAATTGTCTTTTGATGGAAGTAAAACCATTTTTCATCGTATCCAACAACTTGTGAATATAGCAGGTACTTTTGCCAAAATTTTAAACGATGGCGATATCGTACGCTTGCACCTGCAACTGCCAATCCCCAACCTTGTTGCCTAACAACCTTTAATAATCCGCTTCTCAAAGCCAGGTCAAATCTGCCAAAATCCATCATCGTTAAATGACGACCATTATTAAGCTCCATAAATGGGTCAATATCAACCAAACAAACACGCATTGGCAGAATGCTTTCATCACCAATTGCAAGTTGTTTTCTGGATTTTTTGGTAGCAAAAAGTTTAATCAATCGTAAGTATGGGTACATCGATTAAGATTGTTTAAGTTTTTTGATAGTATTAATTGGGTCATCAGAACTAAAAACTGTATTCCCTGCAACCAATACATCAGCACCAGCTTCAAATAATTTTGATGCATTATCAAGTGTTACACCACCATCAATTTCAATTAGAGCATTTGAATTGGTTTTTTCAATAAGGTTTTTTAGCTTAGTTATTTTATTGTAAGTATTATTGATAAATGTTTGCCCACCAAACCCCGGGTTAACCGACATTAACAGTACCAGGTCGAGATCACTTATAATATCCACTAGAACATTTACCGGAGTATGAGGGTTAAGCACAACTCCTGCTTTCATTCCATTGGATTTAATCTCGGCAATACTTCGGTGTAAATGTGTACTAGCCTCATAATGAATTGTTAGTATGTCAGCGCCAGCTTTCCTAAAGTCACTGATATATCTTTCGGGTTGAACTATCATAAGATGAACATCAAGGGGCTTTTTAGCAAGTTTTTTAATTGCCTTAATTATTGGCATGCCAAAGCTAATGTTCGGAACAAACATACCATCCATAACATCAAGGTGAAACCAGTCGGCATTACTTTTATTAACCATTTCAATATCGGCTTTTAGGTTACTGAAATCTGCAGAAAGCAATGACGGCGCTATAAGGTGATCCATAGTTTAATTTTTTGCAAAGATAATAAATTGGGTGGATGGTTGGAAGAATCGAAGAAAGGAAGAATTGGGGAAGGGAAGGATGGATGGAAGGTTGGAAGAATGGGGTTAGACGGATGGAATGGGTTTCTATTAAATAAAAAAAGCGTCAGCTAAAATGCCAACGCTTTGTTTTTTATCCAAGATAAGATTTTAGAATCTTACTTCTCGATGTATGTTTAAGCCTACGAATGGCTTTTTCTTTTATTTGTCGAACACGTTCGCGAGTCAGGTCGAATTTTTCGCCAATTTCCTCAAGTGTCATTGGGTGGCCTTCACCAAGTCCGAAGTAAAGTTTCACTACATCTGCTTCACGTTGTGTAAGCGTTTGAACAGCACGGTCAATTTCTTTACGAAGCGATTCATATAATAGACCTGTTTCCGGAGTTGGACCTTCATCGCTACGAAGCACATCGTACATTGTATTATCCTCATCCTGAATCAAAGGTGCATCCATGGACACATGACGACCGGCATTACGTTGCGATTCTTTCACTTCGTTTTCGGTCATCTCAAGTTCAGTGGCAATCTCTTTTTGATTAGGTTCCCTTTCGAATGATTGCTCGAGTCTGGCTGCTGCCTTATTGATTTTATTAATAGATCCAATTTTATTCAATGGAAGTCTAACAATTCTGGATTGCTCAGCAAGAGCTTGTAGAATTGATTGACGAATCCACCAAACTGCGTAGGAAATAAATTTAAATCCACGGGTTTCATCAAACCTTTGAGCAGCTTTTATAAGACCTAAGTTACCTTCATTTATTAAGTCAGGCAAGCTAAGTCCTTGATTTTGATATTGCTTTGATACTGATACCACAAAGCGAAGATTTGCTTTTGTAAGTTTCTCCAGAGCAATACGGTCTCCTTGTTTAATTCGACGTGCAAGTTCAACTTCTTGTTCAGCAGTAATCAAATCAACCTTACCAATCTCCTGTAAATATTTATCAAGTGATGCGGTTTCGCGATTTGTAACCTGCTTGGTGATCTTAAGTTGCCTCATATTATTTTTACTTTATACTGAATCTTATACGTTGATGATTTTCAAAGGTTACTTAGTAATCTATTCTTCTTTCTTAGCTCTTTCAATAAGAGCCTTACGAGATAGTTTTAGTTTTCCTGACCTTGGATCAATACCAATGAGTTTTACTTCTATTTTATCTCCCTGATGCAATACATCTTCCACATTCTCAACGCGTTTATGATCTATTTCAGAGATGTGTAATAGTCCGTCTTTACCAGGAAGAATTTCAACAAATGCTCCAAAAGCTACGATGCTTTTTACGGTTCCTTGATAAGTTTTATTTAACTCAGGTACTGCAGTAATTCCACTAATCCAATTTTTAGCTGCATCAATTGAAGCCTTATTATCAGCCATTACGTCAATAATACCTTTGTTGTCAACTTCTTCAATAACAATAGTTGCACCGGTTATTTTTTGTATTTCCTGAATCACTTTTCCACCAGGTCCAATAACGGCACCTATGAATTCTTTATCAATAATCATTTGCTCAATTCTGGGAGCATTGTCTTTGTAATCTGCTCTAGGCTCTTTAATGGTTTTTGCCATCTCTCCTAGAATATGAATTCTTCCCTGACGTGCTTGTTCAAGAGCTTCTTCAAGAATTGAATGCGATAGTCCATCAACTTTAATATCCATTTGGCAAGCTGTAATACCATCTTTAGTACCTGTAACTTTGAAATCCATGTCGCCAAGGTGATCTTCATCTCCAAGAATATCTGACAGAACTACATATTTTCCAGAAGTAGTATCAGTGATTAAACCCATTGCAATTCCTGCTACTGGTTTGGATATTTTAACACCGGCATCCATGAGAGCTAATGTTCCACCACAAACTGAAGCCATCGAGGATGAACCGTTTGATTCGAGGATGTCAGATACAATTCTTATGGTATAAGGATTTTGTTCTCCTCCAGGTATAACTTGTTTCAACGCACGTTCGGCTAGATTACCATGACCAACTTCTCTGCGGCTAACGCCCATCATACGTTTAACTTCGCCTGTTGAAAATGGAGGGAAATTATAATGCAACATGAAATCTCTATTTCCTGAAATTACAGCACCATCAACTTTTTGTTCGTTTAATTTACTGCCAAGTGTAACTGTAACTAATGATTGTGTTTCGCCTCTTGTGAAAATTGCTGAACCATGTGTTGAAGGCAAATAATCTACTTCAGACCAAATAGGACGTATTTCATTCATTGCTCTTCCATCTATACGAATATTTTCGTTAAGCATCGAATCACGAACAGCTTCTTTTTCTACATCGTGGAAATATCTTTTTACTAACCCTGTTACAGCAGCTCTTTCTTCTTCTTCAAAAGTTTCAAGATACTCGTCACGAGCTGCTTTAAAAGCATCTGACCTGGCATGCTTGTCGGCATTACCTTGCTTGGCGATATCATAACACTTTTGATAGGTAGCTTCTTTTACTTTCGCTTTTAGTTCTTCGTCATTTTTTTCATGACAATACTCACGTTTTATTTTAGCTTTTTCAACTAAAGCAGCAAGGTCGATTTGTGCCTGACATTGTATTTTAATAGCATCATGGCCAACTTGAATAGCTTCAAGCATTTCAGCTTCGCTTACTTCTTTCATCTCTCCTTCAACCATCATGATATTATCCATTGAAGCAGCTACGATTAGCTCAATGTCAGCCTCTGCTAAAGCTGAAAGTGTTGGGTTTACAACAAATTCACCATTTATTCTGGCGACACGTACTTCAGAAATTGGTCCATTAAATGGAATATCGGATACCATTAAGGCAGCTGACGCAGCTAAAGCAGCTAATGCATCTGGACTAACATCATTCTCAACAGAGATTAATGAAACGAGCATTTGAGTTTCTGCGTGAAAATCACTTGGGAATAATGGTCTTAAAGCACGGTCGATTAAACGTGATATAAGAATTTCATATTCCGAAGGCCTTGCTTCGCGTTTGAAAAAACCACCTGGGAATTTTCCTGCAGCAGCATACTTCTCTTTATAGTCTACACTTAATGGAAGAAAATCAACATCTTCTCTTGCATCTTTAGCGGCAACAACAGTAGCTAGTATCATTGTGTTGCCCATTTTTACTACTACAGAGCCATCAGCTTGCTTGGCAAGTTTGCCTGTTTCGATTGTAACAGATCTTCCATCTGCGAGTTCAAATGTTGTGGATATAGGGTTGATAGACATAGTTTAATTTTTTTTAAAAATGTGTGATTAATAAAACACAAAAAAAGGCAATCGGTAAATTGCCTTTTCATGCCTCAGCTATTAAAGCTTATTATTTTCTCAGACCAAGTTGCTTGATAATTGCACGGTATCTTTCGATATCCTTTTCTTTTAAATAATCAAGTAGTCTTCTTCTCTTACCAACAAGACGAATTAACGACCTTTGGGTGAACACATCTTTTTTATTTTTTTTCAAATGACCTGTAAGGTGTTTGATTCTATAGGTAAACAAGGCTACTTGGCCTTCAGCAGAACCTGTGTCAGCGCTACTCTTACCATATTTTTCGAAAATTTCTTTTTTCTCTTCAGTACTTAAATACATACGTTGTCTCTTTTACTCAAAATTTTGGGCTGCAAAAATAATAACTTTATTTATAACAACCAACCTTTTGTTGCATTATTTTATAATTGTGAACGTTCAGTAAATCAGGTAGATATTGATTATGATACTACTTTTATTGATTTTATATTTATTTTGATCTAAAATAACAGTGTTAGATTTTTATTAAATTACTTTTTCGGAGTAAATATATATTAAGACCGGCATAATAAGTTAACACAATTCCAATCAAATATCCAACCGATCCCAAATAGTCGATACTATAATTAAGAATAATAAATCCTAATACTAACATCATTATTCCGCTTAATAAATACAGCCAAAATAGGTTGCTATTTTTCTTGTTAAACAATCCTGATGCAATATGTAATATTCCCATTAGTGCTATCCAAAATGAAAAGTCGAGCATGAAAAATCTGTTGGTTGGTTCGGGATATGTGAAAATGATAAGTCCTGCAAAGCCGTCGATTGCCAGTTCAATGAGTATTTTTTCATCTATGCTTTCGTCGAAATGTATGAAAAGGTAAACAGCTGTTAAAGCTGCTCCAACTATCAATAATACACCAAAATATATTCCGAATTCCTTTATTGATAAGGATAATATTATTGTAGATATCCCAAGTATTGTAAGAAGTATCAACCTTGTAAGTCTATATCCTGTGCCCATATTTTTTCTAGTTCTTTTAGAGTGCAAAAATACTAAGATTTTAATTCCCTAGAAGTTCCATTTAAGGTCGATAAAAAACATTTTCCCATAATCACCAAATTCGGTTAGTACATCACCAAAGAACATTTGCCCAACTAGCATTAAACTTATGTTATCGGTTAAACTAAATGTTCCTGAAGGGCCAACATAGGCAGAACCATCATATGGATTTAGCATACCCGAAAGACTTATATTAATTAGCGGTGTAGCAGGGTAGGAGATTTGTCCGAAAATATCAAATCGTGATGGTGTAAGATTTTTCACATTTAAACTACTTGAGAACATTGTAGAAAATGAACCAAAAGCCGCGCCACTGTTTTTATAGGCATATCCAGTGGAACCATTACTGTTATATATTACAGTCATATTTAGCATTAATTGGTTTTTAAATATATAGTTTCCACCGATGGAAGCCAATACAATACCTGTGGTATCCTTAAAATCATCAATGTCTCTGAACCAACTTGCTTCACCTGTAAAACCTGCCCCACCAATACTTCCCGACCATCCCAAACCGGCTGTAATATCAGTTTGCATCATACCTCCAAAAAACTGAATGTCATAACCCCACTTATTGAATTTATA
>CALDOI010000304.1 GCA_937912115.1 uncultured Bacteroidota bacterium
ATAAAAAATAATCACTTAGCTCAAGCATTTTTATTCACCGGACCACGTGGAGTAGGAAAAACTACTTGTGCCCGAATTCTTGCCAAAACTATAAATTGCGATTATCTTACCAAAGATATGGAACCATGCGATAAATGTGAGTCATGTACTTCATTTAACAATAATGCATCGTTTAATATTCATGAGTTGGATGCAGCTTCTAACAACTCGGTTGACGACATAAGAAATCTTGTTGAACAAGTTAGGATACCACCGCAAGTTGGTAGATATAAAGTTTATATAATTGATGAGGTTCATATGCTTTCACAAGCTGCATTTAATGCATTTTTAAAAACACTGGAAGAACCTCCTGCCTATGCAAAGTTTATTCTTGCAACAACTGAAAAACATAAAATTATTCCAACAATACTATCCAGATGTCAAATTTTTGATTTTAAGCGTATTAAGATAGAGGATATTGCCGATTATTTGGGTTACGTTGCAGAAAAAGAAGGTATTACAACAGAAATAGAAGCCCGTCATATTATTGCCCAAAAAGCTGATGGTGCATTACGAGATGCTTTAAGCACATTCGACCAGATTGTAAGCTATAGCGGTAATGAGGTTACATATAAAAATGTTATCGAAAACCTAAATATACTCGACTATGAATACTATTTTAAAGTTTGTGATTTTTTAGTTGGTAACGACATCCCTAATTTATTATTGATATATAACAATATTATTGAAAATGGTTTTGACGGTCAGCACTTTATTGTTGGATTATCGGAACATCTGCGTACATTACTGTTACTCAAAAATCCATCAACCATCGAACTAATGCATGCAAGTGGTTCGTTAAAAGAAAAATATGTTCATCAGGCAAATACATGTTCAATTAACTTTATACTAAAATCACTGCAAGTTTGTAATAGTTACGACCTTAGTTATAAAAGTAGTAGCAACAAACAACTTCACATTGAAATTGGTTTATTGGAGCTTTGCAGCATAACAAACGAAGGAGCTTTTTTGGATTCAACTATCACCAGTATAAAGCCTGTTTTAAAAACAGATGCAAAGGAAAAAGTTAAGGAATATACCACTCCTAAAGCAAAGCCAAAACAAATTGAAGAAGAAAAGATCGAAACGATTACGAAAAAAAACGTAGATAATCAACCAGAAGAAGTAATAGAAAATGAGCCTAAGAATATAATATCGAAAGATGCCGGTAATGGAAGAATTATTAAAAATATCTCCATAAAACACTCTCTGGCAGCGTTACAAAAGAAAAAGGATGAAGTACAAGATCAACCAGAAACAATTATAGCAACTGTATTTTCACAAGAAAAGCTCACCAATGTTTGGAATTCATTTGTAGCATCATACATGAAAAAATCACCAAGCTTTGCCAATGCCATTGCTAAATATGAGCCAATATTGAAAGATGATTTTGAGATTGAATACAAAGTTGACTCCCCAATAATACCAGATGATTTATTATCAGTAACCTCTTTATTGGAATTTTTAAAAAATGAGTTAGGCAATAATCAGATTACATTAAATGCAATTACACCATCTAAAAATGAGCAAAAAACAGCCTATACAGATAGGGAAAAATTTGCAGAAATGACAAAAACATATCCTGCTATTTTAAAGCTAAAGGATAAGTTAGATCTGGAGATTGATTTTTAAAGGCTATAATCAGGGAAAGTTTATTCTGATAATCATTTTTAGGAGAACCCCGGTGACTTGACACAGATGTTACAACTCCTTGATATAACTTAACTTCACATTTTTATATTTGTTTTTTCTGAGTTCATCTAGTAAACCCTCCATGGTTTCAAGAGGCCCTTTAGTTAATGCCAGATTCATCAACCATATGGGAATTTTCCCTCCAAGATCTGCTGCCATTTCTAATGTAATGTGAACCATCCCATTTCCTATCGGGTTAAAAGTCCATTGCGAATAAATCGTTCGTACTCTTATACAATCTTCTTTTTCAGGAATAAAGTCGGGTAAGCCTATGGACACAATTTTAACAGAATAATCAATACTATCCTGCGAAAGAAAAACATCCGTAATAAAATCACGATCACAAACAGGCCATGGGGAATCTGTGTGGGCATAATATTTCCAACAATAGTCACTTTTCTTATCAATTACACAAGCCGATTTATTGAAAAAAACCCAATCTTTGTGATGTTCAGCATTCTTAACAATTGATACCAGGTTTGACAGGCTTGCTTTGGTGAGGGTTTCAACCTTCACTCTTCTAACTTTTGTATCAGGTTGTTTTTGTATGTATGCCTTTATTCCATCCACACTCTTAACAAGTTTCCATTCACTATCGTCCTGCCCATTTAAAACAGAAGAAAATAATAATAGTTGTATTATAACGATTAGGAGTGATCCTTTCACCTAATGTAAATTTAAAAAACATGCAAATATATAATAATTTAGTTGCATCAATATCTACATTCATGGTACGTATCTTCTAACAATATGAATATCTGATATGTATCAAAGCCAAATCGTTCGAATATAATAATTGCAACTAATCAGTGTGCTTATTACAATTTGGTAATTATAGTAAATTCCTTAGATACAGTACTGTCTGTATCTTTGTGTGCCTTTGTGTAGCACTTTGTGTGCCTTTGTGGTAAAAATTTAATCACCCAGTATAACCAAGGATTACACAAAGCAAAAACACACTTTATTAAAGTGTTGACAAATAATATATTAAATACACTGATTAGGAACTGATAATCAAAAAATATAATGAAATATCGTTAGAACAAAATTGAATGTTAGCAATCAATTTTTATCTTTGCCGCCAAAATGAGCATTATCATTCTAATTATTGGACATTAATAAATATTTAAATCACAACCAAATGCAGAATATAATTAAATCCTTAGTTGCAATAACGCTAATATTAAATCTATCAGCTTGTTGCAGCGATCAAAAAGAAAATTCTATGAACAAAACTCCTGCAATACTTACCGAAAACATGGACAACACTATTGTTCCCGGCGATGACTTTTTTAAATATGTAAACGGTAGTTGGATGGATAGTAATGAAATACCTGCCGAATATAGCCAATATGGTGCATTTACCGAATTGTACGAAAATAATCAGGAACAGCTTAAATCACTCATAGAAGAAGTATCAAAAAATACAGATATTGCACAGGGAAGTGTGGCTCAGAAAATACGTGATTTATACAATAGTGGTATGGATACAGTTTCAATTGAAGAAGCCGGTATTAATGCCATTGCAGATGAATTATTTGAGATTTCTAAGCTTTCTACAATTGCAGAAGTGCAAAATTACATTGCAAAAATGCACCGAACCGGAATTAGTCCCCTGTTTTATTTTTATGCAGAAGCAGATCAGGAAAACAGCTCAATGACCATAGCCAATATTTATCAAGGTGGACTTGGTTTACCAGATGTGGATTATTATATAAATAATGATGAAAGCAGTACTAAACTAAGGGCTGATTATAAAGATCATCTAACAAAGATGTTTATCCTTAAAGGAGATGATGAAGAAAACGCTCAAAATGAAGCCAGTGTTGTAATTAACATTGAAACTGAACTTGCAAAGGTTTCAAAAAGCAGACTTGAAAGAAGAGATCCAAATGCAAACTTCAATAAAATGGGAGTAAGTGAATTAACCGATATTTCACCTGATTTTAACTGGAATTCTTATTTTGCAAACCTTGGGTTATCAAGCCCTGGCGATATAAACGTTGCTCAACCCGACTTTTTTGCAGGCGTAAGTAAATTAATGACAAATACTAGTGTTGAAGACTGGAAAGTATATCTTACATGGAATATACTCGATAGTTATGCCTCATACCTTAATAGCGATATTGTAAACCAAAATTTTGAGTTTTACGGGAAAGTACTTTCGGGAACACAAGAAATTCAACCACGATGGAAAAGAGTATTAAGTAACACATCGGGCAGACTGGGAGAAGCTATTGGTCAACTTTATGTTGAGAAATATTTTCCTGAAGAATCAAAACAACGAATGTTAGAACTCGTTGAAAATTTACGAATTTCATTTGCTGACAGAATCCAGAACTTAGATTGGATGAGTGAAGAAACTAAGAAAAAAGCACTTGAAAAGCTGGAAAGGATTACCGTTAAAATTGGCTATCCTGATGTATGGAAAGACTATACTGCATTAAAGATTGTACCTGATAATTATGCACAAAATGTACGTAATTCGAAGGAATTTGAGTTTAAATTCGATATAAATAAAGTTGGTAAACCTGTCGACAAAAATGAGTGGGGAATGACACCACAAACAGTAAATGCGTATTATAATCCAAGTGCAAACGAAATTGTTTTCCCGGCAGCAATATTACAACCTCCATTTTTTAATAAAGATGCTGACGACGCTGTAAACTACGGAGCTATTGGAGTTGTGATTGGTCATGAAATGACACATGGCTTTGACGACCAGGGAAGAAAATATGATAAAGAAGGAAATTTGAACGATTGGTGGACTGAAGAAGATGCCGTACTATTCGAAAAGAAAACCGCTTTACTTGTTGAGCAATACAATAATTACAAAATACTCGACACATTGAATGTTGATGGCAATCTTACTCTGGGTGAAAATATTGCTGATGTTGGGGGGTTAAACATTGCCTATAACGCTTTACAAAAATCGTACAATGGAAACATACTAGCAGCAATTGATGGTCTTTCTTCAGATCAAAGATTTTTTATTGGATACGCACAGGTATGGCGCCAAAATATTAGGGATAAAGAACTTATGCGCCGACTTAAGGTAGATGTCCACAGTCCTGGCGATGCAAGAGTTAATATACCTCCATTTAATTTAGACGTTTTTGTTAATGCTTTTGATGTTAAAGAGGATAATGAATTATTTATTCCGGTAGTCAGCAGGGCTAATATTTGGTAGGGTAAATTAGGTTCTGGGTTTTAGTTCATCAATACATAATTTGTACTTTAAAACCTTTATCCTTATCCTAATTACCCAACTCCCAACTAAGCTAATTCTATTTACCAAGTCCCAAATCAACAACATTTGCCTCAACTGGTTCAAGATACCATGTTGGTTCATTAACTCCGTTACTTGTTGCCCATGCTCCAAATTTTGGATAAGCAAATAATATCTCAACCTTTTCTATAGGACTTTTGTAGATACCAGATGTAATAATTTCCATTCCCCATGGTAATCCTGTGGATGTTTTATAATCTCCGGCATCATTAACTGTATTAAACAAGGCAGTATTTGCTGTAGCTGTTAATGGGAATCCACTTCTGTGAACTTCTAAACCGCGGTTTCCTGTCCTGAACAAATACAATTCTGGAATAAAATCTGCAGCATTATCATTGAACATAATTGTAAATCTAATAGTATCAGGGACTCCAATAGGCCCGGATCCATTATTTTGATATCTATCATCAACCGTTACAAAAACATCATTGGAAAGAATAAGTCCATTCGTATTATCAGGATCTAAATTAACGTCACCCGTAACACTTTCAATAATATTGTCTGCAAATGGTTCCTTGGTGTTTGTATACAGCATCATTGCAATTCCATTGTGTAAGCTTGCTCCAATTGCATCAATACTTACTTTAAAACTTGCTTCAACAAGATTAAGATCAGCATCTTTGATAATTTTAACCTGATTGGACATAACTAAATCATTGAAGTCGAAATCGCCCAACGAAGGCCATAAATCTTCAAATGCAACTACTTGTTTACCGTCTTCGGGAAAATAAGTAATAAATGCTCCATCTCCGTCATCGGGCAACTGATCCCAACGATCGATAACTCCATCACCGTCAGCATCACATGATATTTCAAAATTATCTAGAAAGTTTCCAACACTTTGACTACTGCTAGCCGAAGAAATTGATTCGAAAACAAATACAGTTGTAGTTTGATCAGCCGGAACATTATAAGATCCTGAATAATGTCCCCATGCAGTGGTACCATCACTCATCGTAGCCTGGGATTCTGCTGTTTCAACTGTTGCACCAATTTTTACTTCGGCAACATCAACACCGCTTCTTCCACGATGCCAAACAGACCAATATATTGTAGAACCCCGGCTCCAGGCATAACTCCTGATATAAAGCAGCAACCTGATTTGCGTTTAGTTCGAAAAATTGTCTTCCTTCTTGCGCCGGTACACCTTGAAAACCACTTACCCACATTTCAATTTTATTATCGGTGGCTGTTGTTTCCCAACCGGGAACAGCATCTTCATTATACAATCCCCAACCTGAGGCACGATATGGTAGCTCAGCTCCACCATTTACCATCGGATTATCGCATGCAGTGCAGCTAACAACATCTGTTGATTTTAATGATGGATAAATATAATCGACAGTAGGACCCAGTTCAATTGTCAATTGTCCAAGTTCCTCAATCTTAACTTTGTCTGTTGTCACAGGAAAATAAACATAAAAATCAGCATCATCGGGAAGATTAACTTCAAAGGTTGCAGTATTATTGTAAACAGTTTTATGATCAATAACAGTTCCCTGTTCATTAACAATCTGAATATATTCAAGTTCGGTTGAAACGTTCAAAGGATTAGAAAGTGTAATAATTAATTCACCTTGCCTACTTGCCGACCAATTAAAATCGGTAGAAATATCCAATTCTAGCATGCTTTGTGTTATTTCCGGTTCCGGGTCATCAGTTTTTTTATTGTTGCATGAAATTATGCTAATTGCCAGAATTAGCAAAAATGTTAGTCTGTAAAGTTTCATATGTAAAGTCCTTTCGTTTTTATTCAAATATAATACTTTATTAATAGCAATGCAAGTGCCACAAATTCATTAAAAGCCTAAACACCTTAACAAGTGGATATTAACTATAATAATTAAAAATTAATTTTCCAGAATTGG